>DATECO010000031.1:0-2046 GCA_035286865.1 Nitrospiria bacterium
CTTAAGCGGTAAGCCAGGCTCACTAATACAAATGTAATAAGACAATCTGTGTTTGTATTAGAAGACGGATCTTGTCCGCATACTAAGGAGCTCTTACAAAATAACTATTACAAGTCGGCCCGTCATGCCCGAATAATTTTACCTGTCCGTCCGGCAGGCGGCTAGGGCATCCAGATCTTGAAAAACCTGGATTCCCGCTACAAACTTGCGGGAATGACGTATTATTTGAGGCGCGGAAATGACATATTGTTTTAGGTCTTTCAAAAACATGAGTTGTTCAGCATGTTCCATAACGGCTCCTTAGCGTAGGAAAAATTCTATTATGCAGTTAGCCATTGCCAGTGATCACGCGGGTCTGAAGCTTAAGAACCGGGTCATAGATCTCTTGAAACAGAAGGGCATCGAGGTCAAAGACTTCGGAACCGAGAATAACGAGTCGGTGGATTACCCTGACTTCGGGATGCAGGTCGCCGAGGCGGTCTCACGCGGACAGATGGAGCGGGGTATTCTTCTCTGCGGTTCCGGGATCGGCATGTCCATCGTGGCCAATAAGTACCGTAGGGTCAGGGCGGCCCTTTGCTACGATATCCAAACCGCCAGACTGAGCCGCGAGCATAATGATGCCAATATCCTGGTTATGGGCGGACGGGTACTTGACGAGCCCAAGGCCTTGGAGATCGTCAAGACCTGGTTGGAGACAGAATTTGAGGGAGGCCGCCATGCCCGGAGAATCAAAAAGATTCTAGAAATCGAAAATAATAATATGCATCACCCCAAGGTTAAGCCGCCTAATCCGCCTGAGGCGGAAGAGAGGTAGAGCACAATGGCAAGGCTGAAAGAGACTGATCCAGAGATCTATGAGGCCATACGCCGAGAGAATAAGAGAGAGCAGGAAAAGATTATCCTGATCGCCTCCGAAAACTATGCCAGCGAGGCTGTGCTGGAGGCCCAGGGCAGTGTTATGACCAACAAGTATGCGGAGGGCTATCCAGGAAAGAGATATTACGGGGGATGCGAATTTGTGGACATTGCCGAATCCTTGGCGATTGCGCGGGCCAAGGAAATCTTCAATGCGGAGCATGCCAATGTGCAGCCCCATTCCGGGACCCAGGCCAATATGGCCGTCTACCTGGCCATGCTTAAACCCGGCGATGCGATCCTTTCGATGAACCTGGCCCACGGAGGTCATCTCTCCCACGGGCACTCGGTCAATTTCTCAGGAATCCTCTTCCGGCCCATATTCTATGGTGTCCACCGTGAGACCGGCATGATTGATCATGACGAGGTGGAAACCTTAGCCCAGCAGCACCGCCCACGGATGGTGGTGGTGGGGGCCAGCGCCTATTCGAGATTTTTTGACTTTAAGCGGTTCAGTGAGATCGCGGACGGTGTCGGGGCAACCCTCATGGTGGATATGGCCCACATCGCCGGACTCATCGCGGCTGGGGTGCACCCCAGCCCGATCCCGTTTGCCGACTTTGTCACCAGCACGACCCAGAAGACGCTCCGGGGCCCACGGGGTGGCCTGATTCTCTGTAAGGCCCAGCATGCAAAGGCGATTGATCGAGCGGTCTTTCCCGGTACCCAGGGTGGACCGTTGATGCACGTGATTGCGGCAAAGGCCGTGGCCTTTAAAGAGGCCATGACGCCGGAGTTTAAATCCTACCAGCAGCAGATCGTGGAGAATTCCAAGGCCCTGGCCGAGGCGCTCAAGGTGCGGGGATTTCACATCGTCTCAGGCGGGACGGATAACCACCTCTTCCTGGTCGATCTGCGGCCCCAGAATCTCACCGGCAAAGATGCGGAGATTGCACTGGACTTGGCCGGCATTACAGTCAACAAAAATGCTATCCCTTTCGATGACAAACCCCCTGCGGTCACCAGTGGTATCCGGCTTGGCACCCCCAGCGTGACCACCCGAGGGATGACCCCCAAAGAGATGGAAGAGATTGCGGGGATGATCCAGGAGGTCCTTGAAAGGCGCGATGACCCGAAGGTCCTGCGCAATATCCAGAAACGGGTGAAACAACTCTGTAAACAATTTCC
>DATECO010000032.1:0-5285 GCA_035286865.1 Nitrospiria bacterium
CCGGTGGTCAATGAACTTGTGAAAAAACCAAGAGGCCTGATCCTGGTCACGGGGCCTACAGGGAGCGGGAAATCAACCACCCTGGCCGCGATGATTGATAAAGTGAACAGTGAACGCCATGAGCATATCGTGACCATCGAAGACCCGATCGAGTACCTCCATCAACACAAGAAATGCGTGGTCAACCAGAGGGAGGTTAATTCCGATACCAAGAGTTTTAAGGTGGCCTTAAAATACATCCTGAGGCAGGATCCGGATGTGGTGCTCGTGGGCGAGATGAGGGATCTAGAGACGATCGAGGCGGCGCTAACCATCGCCGAGACCGGCCATCTGACCCTGGCCACTTTGCACACCAATAACTGCGCTCAGACCATAAACCGCATTATCGATGTCTTCCCTGCTCATCAGCAGCCTCAAGTCCGTGCCCAACTCTCGTTCGTCATGGAAGGGGTGATGTCCCAGATGTTGCTCCCAAAGATCAGTGGCGGGCGGGTCTTGGCACTGGAGATCATGGTTCCCAATGCGGCGATCCGAAATCTGATCCGCGAAGACAAGGTTCACCAGATTTACTCCGCAATGCAAACCGGCCAAAATAAGTATGGGATGCAGACCATGAATCAATCCCTCTATGAGTTGTACCTCAAGAAACTGATTAGCTTGGAGGAGGCCATGGGTCGGTCCGGCATCCCTGATGAACTTCAGTCCATGATCAATCGGGGAGTGATGTCTCCAGGCCCGACCCCGCACGGGGTGGCGGGAAAAGGAGCTAAGGTAAGCGGGCTTTAGGGACAAGCACTATAGAAAGGGATAAAGATGGCGACATTTGTCTGGACAGGTCGGACTCCGAAAGGGAGCATGCAGAAGGGCGAGGTCGTGGCCAAAAGCCGGGATGAAGTGATTGCCGTTCTGCGAAAGCAGCGCATTCTTGTCACTTCGGTACAACAGAAGGTAGGGCAGATTAACATTTCCATCCCTGGCTTTGGAGGGAAGGTCAAGGATAAAGACATTGTGGTTTTCACCCGCCAATTGGCCACGATGATTGATGCCGGCCTCCCTCTGGTCCAGTGCCTGGAGATCCTGGCGAACCAGGCTGAGAACAGAGTTTTTGGCAAGGCGATTGCGGATATCCGAGCGGACGTAGAGGGGGGATCCACCTATGCCGATGCTCTGAGGAAACACCCCAAGGTGTTTGATGAGCTTTATGTCAATATGGTTGCCGCCGGTGAGGTCGGCGGAATTCTGGATACCATCCTTAATCGGTTGGCCAAGCACATCGAAAAGGCGATGAAATTAAAGAAACAGATCAAGGGTGCAATGGTCTACCCCAGTACGATCGTGGGTGTGGCTATTGTCGTGATCAGCATCTTGATGGTTTGGGTGATCCCGACCTTTGCCACGATATTCACCGACTTTGGTGGGGCTCTCCCGCTGCCCACCCAGATTGTCATCAACGCCAGCAACTTTATGAAATCCAATTTCCTCTATATGATCATCGGAGCAGTAACTTTTGGCTTTCTCTTACGGGCCTATTATCGTACCGAGAAGGGTAGGAGGAACATTGATGCCCTGCTTTTAAAGCTGCCCGTTTTCGGCGATCTCATCCGTAAGGCCGCGGTTGCCAAATTTACCAGAACGTTGGGCACACTGATTAGCAGCGGGGTCCCGATTTTAGAGGGCCTCATCATTGTGGCCAAGACAGCGGGCAACAAGATCATCGAGGAGGCTATTCTGGTTGCCCGCCAGAGTATCAGTGAAGGAAAGACCATTGCAGACCCGATTGCGAAGGCCAAGGTCTTTCCCCCGATGGTAGTCCAGATGATTGCGGTGGGCGAAACTGCCGGTGCACTGGATGCGATGCTTGCGAAAATTGCGGACTTTTATGATGACGAGGTGGATGCTGCAGTCACCGCTCTGACTGCACTCATGGAACCCATGCTGATGATCTTCCTGGGTGTTGTCATTGGATTCATTGTGATTGCCATGTATTTGCCCATCTTCAAGCTCGGGTCTGTGGTGGGTTAGCCTTGCCCGGCCATCGGTATCGATGGCCGGGCAAGGCCAGACCCCGTCTCGGTGAGACCATCTTTGCCTGTGCTTAAAAAAAAAATCGATACAGAGCATGAGGAGATTCGGAATAAGTTAAAATGGCTCATGAGCCTCAGGGTCATTATTGTGACCATTCTGATGGGGGCTTCTGTTGCCCTCAAGGTCGATCAGGCGGCTCAGCTTGTTTCCTTGCCCATCGTCTATTTCCTGATTGCCTTCACTTACTTAATGACGATTCTGTATGGTCTAATGCTCAGACAAATACGTGCATTGACCGTGTTTACCTATTGCCAGGTGGCAGTGGATCTCTTCTTGGAAACTTCACTGGTGGCATTGACAGGGGGGCTGGCCAGCCCCTTCACCTTTTTGTACTTGATCTCGATCATCTCGGCCAGCATGATCCTGTATCGCCAGGGCGGAATGGCAGCCGCCTCGGCCTCCAGTATCCTGTACGGGATTGCCGGGAACCTACAGTACTTACAATACGACCGACTGATCCAGCTTGGAGCAGAGGCCCTGGAACCCCGCGAGACCGTCTATTCTCTCCTGATTAATCTCGTGGCCTTCTTTACGGTGGCCATCCTCAGCAGTAATTTGGCGGAAAAACTAAAACAGGCCCGTAAAAGCCTGCAGGAAAAGGAAACGGGACTGACTGAGCTCAAGGCATTCCATGAGAATATTGTCCAGAGTATCAGTAGTGGACTTTTAACAGCTGATTTGGAGGGAAGGGTGACCTCATTCAATCGGGCCGCTCAGGAAATCACCGGCCTGTCCTGGGAAGAGGTGAGGGGGAAGAAGTGTGCAGAGATCTTTGGGTGGAGGGGGTTGCAGGAATTCTATGAAGATCCCCGGAAGATCAACCTGCCAAATCGCCATGATGTCGAGACCCAAAAAAAGGACGGCTCACGGCTTTTGCTGGGGGTGACCCTTTCTTCCTTGAGAAACGAGCAGGGTAGTGTGACGGGCGTGGTGGGGACCTTTCAGGATTTGACCAAAATCCGCGAGTTAGAGGAAGAGATGAAGAAGCGGGAAAGACTGGCTATGATCGGGGAGATGGCTGCTGGCATGGCACATGAGATCCGTAATCCTCTGGCGGCCCTTTCAGGGTCTATGCAGGTCCTGCGCAATGAATTGACCCTGGACGAGGAGAACCAGCATCTGATGGAGATCGCCCTCAAGGAGACCGACCGCTTGAATAATATCATTACCGAATTCTTATATTATGCGCGACCCTCACCCTTAAATTATAAATCCTGTGACCTCCATCGACTACTGGATGAGACCATTCACCTGTTGCAGAACAGTAATAACTACCACAAGGGGGTCGAGATCCGGACCGATTTTGGCAAAGAATCCGTCATGGCCAAGGTCGATCCGGATCAGATGAAGCAGGTCTTCTGGAACCTCTCCATCAATGCGGTCCAGGCCATGCCAGGGGGAGGCAGACTGACCATCACCACGCGGGTGAGAGAAGGGGGATCTCATTCGATGGCCTACCGATTGCAAGATGCACGGTGGCTGGGAGGTAACGATACGGCTCGTCATACGGAGATTGTCTTTGAGGACAATGGGGAGGGAATAAGGCGAGAAACCCTCCATCGAATCTTCGACCCATTTTTTACCACCAAATCCCATGGGTCAGGCCTTGGGCTAGCCATTGTTCACCGCATCATTGAGGACCACGGAGGTCGGATCTGGGCGGAGAGCCAGACGGGGAAGGGAGCCCGATTTACGATTCAATTGCCTCCAGATCAAGTGGAGGGTAAATAAGTCTTAGTCTTATTATATATCATGAGGGATGGCCTTGGAAAAAATCCTGGTGGTTGATGATGAAAAAAGTATGAGGGACTTTCTGGCGATTGTCCTGAAGAAGGATGGCTATTATGTCGTGACGGCCTCCGAGGGTGAAGAGGCCATCCGGGTGATCCAAAAAGAAATCTTCGACCTTGTGATCACGGACATTAAGATGGCCAAGCTCAATGGCCTGGAGGTCCTCAGGGCGGTTAAGGAAACAGCCCCTCAGACGATTGTCCTTATGATAACCGCCTTTGCCTCCACCGAAACGGCCGTAGAGGCGATGAAGGAGGGGGCCTATGACTACATCATGAAGCCCTTTCAGATTGATGAAGTTAAACTCATCATCAAGAATGCGCTTGAAAAAAAGAAGCTCCAGGAAGAAAATATCCGCCTGAAGCGGGAGCTGAAGGACCAGACGGCCTTTGAAAATATTGTTGGAAGAGGCGAGAAGATGAAGAAAGTACTGGACCTGGTCCAGAAGGTCTCGGATAGCAACAGCAATATCCTGATCTTCGGAGAGAGCGGTACCGGCAAGGAATTGATCGCCCGCGCAATCCATTTTAACAGCCGACGAAAGGATAAACCCTTTGTCACGGTGAACTGCAGTGCTCTGCCCGAGACTCTTCTGGAAAGTGAGTTGTTCGGTCACATGAAGGGGTCCTTTACAGGGGCCGTGATCAATAAAGAAGGACTTTTTGAGGTGGCCCATGAGGGAACCCTCTTTCTGGACGAAATCGGTGAGACCTCCATGGCCATCCAAGTCAAATTGTTGCGGGTTCTCCAGGAGAAGGAATTTCGTAGAATTGGGGGAACCAAGGACATCAAGGTGGATGTCCGGATCATCGCTGCGACCAATAAAGACCTGGAGAAGGCTGTGGCCCAGGGCGCCTTCCGTGAGGATCTCTACTATCGCCTGGATGTGATTCCTATCTATCTTCCGCCATTGCGGGAGAGAATGGACGATATTGCCCTGCTGGCTGAATTTTTTCTTCAAAGGTTCTCTCAGAGGATTGGAAAGTCCTTTCGGGGGATCACCCCGGAAGCGATGCGTATGCTCATGGCACAGGAGTGGAAAGGCAATGTCCGCGAATTGGAAAACGTGTTCGAACGGGCGGTCGCCTTGGCCACAACAGATATGATTACCCCCCAGCACCTACAGGAATGCCTTCAGAAGCCTAATTCCACGAGGGAAGGTTTGCCGGCAGAGATTCCAACCGAGGGGGTGGATCTTGAAAATCTCATTGGAAGCCTGGAAAAAGACCTCCTTCTGAAGGCCCTGCAAAAGTCCAGAGGGATCAAGAAGGAAGCAGCGCGCCTGCTCCGCCTGAATTTTCGATCCTTCCGGTATCGCCTTGAGAAATACGGAATCAAAAGGGATGATGTGAGGAACGATACCGGCGAGGCGTGACCCTGATCCGTTGATAAGGGGCCATCTCCTACGT
>DATECO010000033.1:0-2879 GCA_035286865.1 Nitrospiria bacterium
CACGTTAAGATTGAAAACTTTATCAGGCAGGCCAGGGGATAACTGGAGATTTATTTGAGGTCTTCATGAAAGTGCCCGATCAAATGGGTCATTTTGGGGTGTATGGGGGGCGCTACGTTCCCGAAACCTTGATGCCGGCCTTGCAACAGCTTGAGCAGGCCTATCTTGCGGCGAAAAAGGACAGGCGTTTTCGAGCAGAACTGGATTATTATCTTCGTGAGTATGCGGGGCGACCTACACCGCTTTATTTCGCTAGTCAGTTGACCAAGCGACTGAAGGGTGCCCGGATCTACCTCAAGCGGGAAGACCTCTGCCATACTGGAGCCCACAAGATCAACAATACCATCGGCCAGGCCCTTCTGGCCAGACGAATGGGTAAGCAGCGGGTGATTGCCGAGACGGGGGCAGGCCAGCACGGTGTGGCGACGGCCACGGTGGCAGCCATGTTCGGCCTGGAGTGTGAGGTCTACATGGGGACCGAGGATATGGAGCGGCAGGCCCTCAATGTCTTTCGGATGAGATTGCTGGGGGCAAAGGTAACCCCCGTGTCTACGGGCAGTCGCACCCTCAAGGATGCGATCAGTGAGGCCATGCGGGATTGGACCACAAACGTTCGCACCACGCATTACATCCTGGGCTCCGTCCTGGGCGCACATCCCTACCCAATGCTGATCCGGGATTTTCAGTCCGTGATCGGTCGGGAGGCCAGGAGGCAGATCCTGAAGGCAGAGGGTAAACTGCCGGACTACCTGGTGGCCTGTGTCGGCGGGGGGAGCAATGCCTTGGGATTATTCCATCGATTTCTCAGCGACAGAAAGGTCAGGATGATTGGAGTAGAGGCTGGTGGGTATGGAATTGAGAGCGGCAAGCATGCCGCCCGGTTTGCGGATGGTTCGATTGGGGTTCTGCATGGCACCCGGACCTGGCTCCTTCAGGACGAGGACGGCCAGATTCGATTGACCCACTCTGTCTCGGCAGGTCTGGATTATGCGGCCGTAGGGCCGGAGCACAGTTTCTACCGTGACCAGAGACGTATCGAATACACCTACGCGACGGATGAGGAGGCCCTGTCTGCCTTTGAGCTCATGAGCCAGACGGAAGGGATTATCCCGGCACTCGAATCGGCCCATGCGATTGCCCATGTGGTCAAGCTGGCCCCCAGAGTTAAAAAGAATCAGCTCATCCTGATCAACCTCTCAGGGCGTGGGGACAAGGATGTCCAGCAAGTAGCCAGACTGAGAGGAGAAAAACTTTAGGGGTGGCAAAGATGGGCTGGGGCCAGTTCCTCGGCACGGTCGGCTGCGCTTCCCCTGCCTGCCGGCAGGCAGGGGTGCTCACCGACCTCCGCTATCCGCCGCTGCGGTTTCCCAGCCATCGATGCAGCAGCGTCCAGTAGGGCCTCGTCACCGGCTCCAGACCATCTTTGTTCCGGTAGTACAGGTAAGTACATGGGTAGAATATCGGCAACTTTTGAGAAACTGAGACGACAGGGGAAA
This sequence comes from Nitrospiria bacterium, assembly GCA_035286865.1. Classification (GTDB taxonomy): domain Bacteria; phylum Nitrospirota; class Nitrospiria; order DATECO01; family DATECO01; genus DATECO01. The sequence goes on from DATECO010000033.1 coordinate 1,497, forward strand.
AAGGCCTTAATCCCATACATCATGGCCGGTGATCCGGACCTCTCGACGACGCAGGCCCTGGTATTGGCCTTGGAACAAAGCGGGGCAGACATTATCGAGCTGGGGATACCCTTTTCAGATCCTCTGGCAGATGGCCCTGTGATCCAGAGGGCCTCCGATCGGTCACTGCGGAACAAGACCTCGCTTCGTGCCGTGATGGATCTAGTCCGCACCTTACGGCGGCAGACACAGATTCCCCTGGTCCTCATGAGCTACTACAACCCCATCTACAAGTACGGAGAGGAGAAGTTTGCCGAAGATGCTTTGGCCTATGGGGTGGATGGGGTAATCATTCCGGATCTCCCTCCGGAGGAGGCGGGGCAATTAATCCAAATCTCAAAAAGGATCGGACTTGATACGATCTTCCTGTTGGCCCCCACCAGCACACGTGAACGTATTCGACGGGTGTCAGAATCTTCGCGGGGCTTCATTTATTATGTTTCTCTCACCGGGATAACCGGAGCGGCACTCAGTTCGGTGAGAGAGATCAAGGCGAAGCTCCAGGAGATCAGGCGATATAGCACGAAACCGATAGCCGTGGGGTTTGGCATCTCTACGCCCGCTCAGGCCTCACAGGTCGCTCGTTGGGCTGATGGAGTAATCATTGGCAGTGCCCTTGTGAAATTAGTAGAATCCCACCTCCAAGATTCCCGCCTTGTTAAGATGATTGGAGAGTTTGTCCAAAGACTGAATCGGGCCGTCAAATCCCCTTCCAGGTCACTTTGACAAGATGGGGTTTCTCGGCTAACCTTAGCCAATAAATATCCACGGGGGCGACGATGTCAAAAATTTTGTGGGGAGAAGCCCTTTTTTTCATCACAATTACCTTGGTAGGGATGGGAGGGTGCGGGGAGAACCTCTTTGAGGACCTTGCCGACAAGGATGGATTGGCCAGCAAGATCGAGTCTGCCCAAATCTCGCTGGATTCTCGTGACTATGCCTCTGCTATCACGACCCTTCAGGAAATCTGCGGGACGGACCTTTCTAACCCCACCTGTGATAATACGACCAGGGCCATGCTCGCTTCGGCCTACTCCGGTAGGGCAGGGCTGGATGCAATCAATCTCATGAACACGGCCTCCACGGGAAATATCACCAGCTTCGGAAGCTTTTCTACGCTTCTGCCCGCTCCGACTGCTGACAATAAGTCGGCCATGGATAATGCTATTACCCTTCTCGCAGGAATCTCTTCAAGAACGGCCGACCAGAACCTCCAACTGGCTGTGCTCGCCGCAGCCGACGTTGTGGTAACGGTGGGTGTGGATCTCACGAACGGGTTTAGTACCACAACCGGACAACCCATTCAGGTTCCAGATCTAACGCAGGTCAACAACGCAGAGACAA
>DATECO010000034.1:0-3848 GCA_035286865.1 Nitrospiria bacterium
CCTGCGATATCGACAAGGGGCCCCGCACACAGCCAAAGCCCTCGGACCATGCCCCGGTGGTTGCCACTTTTCAGATATAATCGGCCCAGTTCGACCTTTCATTTTTTTTGCAGGTGCTAGTCGCGTATGATATAATTTCTAAAGTTATAGAAAGGGGTTTCGGAGACGCCATGGGAGGAATCAATCCATATATCGCAAAATCTCAGGTCGAGCTGCCCCAAAAAACATACAAGCTTACCTTTGTGGGACCAGACAAAACCGTTGAAGTTGAGGTGGATCCAGCCAAAATCCCTTATTGTGAGACCGGTCTACCCGGCAGTATCCTAAATATTGCCCTGGGTTCGGGTATTGAACTAGAACACGCCTGTGGCGGTGTCTGTGCCTGCTCTACCTGCCATGTCATTGTGAAAGAGGGGCTCCAGTCGTGCAACGAACTCACGGACGACGAGGGCGATCAACTTGACGAAGCCCCGGGTCTCACTTTACAGTCCCGTTTGAGTTGCCAGTGCGTGCCGAAAGGGACGATGGACGTGGTCGTCGAGATTCCTGCCTGGAACAAAAACCTGGTCAAAGAGGGCCATTAAGAGAAGAAAGCATCGGGCCTTACCCGCTGCATCTCCCCGGCCATGCAAAAGTCCCCTCACCAGAATATTAAGATTCTTTTACCATGCCATAGGGCCATCAGGCAAGTCCTCGCTTGATAAATGCTCACCCGCCTACAACGTCCGGATAGCATTCACCGCGGGAGAGGCATTTTGATGGGGATTAAACTTGACCCTGAAACAGGGTCCATAGTACATTAGCCTACGTGATCCTCCCATCTGCAAAGTTACCCTGCATTCTAACTTCGAAAGCTCCTATCGCCAGCGCGGTTGGAGGTTAAAAGGATGGAAAACAGGGCGGTCCGGCTAATTCTATCCAGTCCGGAGGAAGTGGCCCGTGAAGCAGCAGATCGGATCCTGAAGGTCGCGCAGGAAGTGCTTGGAACGCGGCGGGAGTTTCACTTTGTCCTGTCAGGAGGATTGACCCCGAGGCGGCTCTACGAAATCCTGGCGGGTGCCCCCTTTCGGTCCCAATTGCCTTGGGATCGTGTCCATTTTTTTTGGAGCGATGAGCGGTGTGTCGGTCCAGGCCATCGTGACAGTAATTATCATATGGCGCGTGAGGCTTTTCTCGATAAGCTCAGTATCCCCAGTGAGAACCTCCACCGTATGCACGGCGAGGTATCTGATCCTGACGCCGCCGCTCATGACTATGAAGATGAAATCAAGCGGCATTTTGGGCTTGGGCCAGAAAGTCCGCCCCCTTGTTTTGATCTGGTGCTGCTTGGAATGGGAGTGGATGGGCACACGGCCTCCCTTTTCCCGGAGACCCAGGCGCTTCGAGAAACAGGCCGATGGGTTGTAGCCAACCCTATACCAAAGACCAAGGCCCATCGACTAACCCTCACCCCAGTGATCCTCAATCGGGCCGCATGGGTGATCTTCCTGGTGGCCGGAGCCGATAAGGCACGGGCTGTGGCCGAGGTGCTCGAGGGTCCTTTTGAACCTGAACGGCTCCCCTCCCAACTGATTCGCCCTATTTGCGGGGAACTGCTGTGGCTCTTGGATGAGGCCGCCGCAAGTTCTCTGAAAACATCACAGAAAGGGTGACTCATTGGAGAGCAATGAGACATTCTCACGGAGAAAGCTATCATGATTCTGGCGGGTGACCTAGGGGGGACAAAGACGCTTCTGGCCCTATATCGTGAAGTTTCCGGAAGGGTTGAGACTATCCGAGAAGAGGCCTTCAAGAGTCAGGACTTTCCCCAATTTGAACAGGTCCTGAAGCGGTTTCTGGAAGGAAGTGGTCAGTTGCAAATAAGGGCGATGTGCCTTGGCGTACCGGGACCTGTCATCGATGGCCGGTGCAAGACCACCAATCTGCCTTGGCATTTAGATGAACAACAATTGGCGAAGGCATTTGGTGTAAAAACCGTACGCCTCCTCAATGATTTGCAAGCAGCGGCCTATGGCATGCTCTTTCTCCCTGCCAGTGAAATGGTCGCACTGAACCAGGGAAATACCCTGGAGACAAAAGGGAATATCGCCGTCATCGCAGCGGGAACTGGCCTCGGCGAGGCCTTCCTTTACTGGGACAGCCGAAATTATTTCCCGGTGGCCTCGGAGGGGGGACATGTGGATTATGCACCCCAAGGCGATCGGGAGATTGAACTCTTCCGATTTTTGCGATCCGAATTCGGTCACGTGAGCTATGAAAGAATTCTCTCGGGCCCGGGTTTATTCAACATCTATAGATTCTTGCGGGATACGGGTTTCTCTTCGGAACCGGCGTGGCTACGAGAGAAGTTACAGGGGGGCGATCCAGGCCTGACGATCACACAGATCGGCCTTGCCCGTGGCCATGATCTCTGCATTGAGACCCTTGACCTGTTCGCCTCGATCTACGGCTCTGAGGCAGGCAACCTCGCCCTGAAGGTCCTGGCGGTGGGGGGCGTCTATATCGGAGGGGGGATTGCCCCAAAGATTTTAGATAAGCTGAAAGAGGGCGCATTCATGCGTGCGTTTTCAAACAAGGGGCGGTACACTGATCTACTGATGCAAATTCCGGTCAGGGTGGCGCTCAACAGCCGGGCAGCACTGATCGGCGCAGCCCACTATGCCCTCCGGATTTAGGGAGTGTGGTTCGTAGGTCTCCCCTTCCTTGGAGATGCATCTAAGGAAATGTCACACCGGAATAGCGGCTCAATATATTCTAACAATTTCATAATAGTTTCTGCTTGATAGGACCTCCAAGCATCATTCTGGCCAATCTTTTGTGTGCCTGTTGAATTAAATAGAGGTATAATTAATTATAGGAACGCGACGCCCCGACCGTCAGGCATCAGGGTTTCAAGCGGAGTTCTCTTTGTGGATCGAGTCAGAGGTCTTCTTTCGTTTCTGAGACAGGTTTCTTCCTTTCCAATCCTTCTGGCCCTGCTGGCCAGTTGCGGTCAGGTCGAGGCTCCGAAGGTGGAGTTTGAAACCATTGCACAGGGAATGAACTCCAGGAGCACCTCGGACCAACTTGAAGCCATCAGAGATCAAACGAAGTGGAGTGAGTTCTGGCAATCTCATGCCGGGGCGGATTCTGAAGTGCCACTCGTTGATTTTGTTTCAGGAACGGTCATCGTGGTCCTTCTAGGGAGGGAACCTTCTGCCCCTCACATGGATAATGCAGTCAATATCACAAACGTCGAGAGCGAACGAGGAGTAAAATTAGTTGTTCATTATGATGTGCTAGTCCCTTCATCGGGCTGTTTTGATCGTGACCTGTTTGCCTCGCAGCCGCATCATATCATCAAAATACCGAGAAACGATGAAGAACCAGTATTTATCAGAAGCGAACAAAAATTCATCTGTTCATGAACCTTCTGCTACCGAATCAGAACACGCCTAGCGAACACGAACCTCGCTCTTGAGGTGGACAGGGAAGGATTCGGAGGCTAGGTATTCCGCATTGCGATCAAAATGAGAAGCTCCCCGTGCAGGCCTGCTGCACGAGGAGCTCCCTGTTATCACATTCACACTCGAAAGTTAGATATTGACCGTTACTGTCTTGATCGCAGCCTTGATTTTGGCCGCCATGTCTGAGGGCACAGAGGCCATCTTATGAGCCACCTTTCCATGATCGGCGGCCAACCGCATGACTTCATCCTCCGTCTCAGCCCGCACCTCAAACGCACACCCCCCTTGCGGATTAACATCCAAACACCCTAGTTTCTTGTATTGCTTTGTCGCCATAATAGTCTCCTTTCGGTTGAGAGAGGATCCCCGAAGACGGAATTCACCCCTTCATCGGTCCAACTG
>DATECO010000035.1:0-2315 GCA_035286865.1 Nitrospiria bacterium
GGTGAAACGGGGAAGCCTTTCGACAATGGAGATTCAGGCCCTCCGTGGATTTTCAGACTCCCGGCGGTTTGATCTGGATTATTATCCCGGGATCCGGCCAGGCGAGGCCAACCGATACAATCGGTTTCCTGAACCTGTCTATTATAAGATCATCGGCAACCTGTTGGAGCCCACGCAGAGACTGGAGCTCTACCGGACGTATCCGTTTGATGTCAGGCCCGTTACCGATGACCGCCCTTTTTTCTCCTATGTCCTCCGGCTGAGTAGGCTAGGCCAGGCCTTCCCACTGGTTCGTGAGAAATGGCTTTTTTTTATAGAAGGAGGACTGCTGATCCCCGTGATGCTTGTCCAGGCAACGGTGGCTGCGGTTCTGCTCATTCTCTTCCCGACTTGGTTCAGGGTGCGGGCCGCCGGGTTTGAGGCAGAATGGGCTGCGGGCAGGGTGTTCATCTATTTCTCCTGCATCGCCCTGGGTTTTATGGGGATCGAGATGGCCATGATCCAGCGGCTGATCCTCTACCTGGTCCATCCGGTGTATGCCATCTCGACCGTACTCGCCACTCTTCTCCTGTTTGCAGGGATAGGAAGTATGCTCACTACCCAGTGGTCTTCCACCAGGATCTCTGATCACGTTCGGATTCTGGGAGCCTTAAGCCTCCTGATTCTGATCGAGACCCTTTTTCTGCCTTGGGTCATGAAAAACCTCCTTGGTATACCGCTGATAGCCCGCTTTGCCTTAGTAATGTTGTTTCTTGCCCCCCTCGGCCTCCTGATGGGGATGCCGTTTCCTTTGGGGATGGAGCGCCTGAAACGTTCGGGGCAGGAGGCCGCTTTGGCCTGGGCCTGGGCCATCAATGGATCCACTTCGGTTGTGGCGGCTATCTTGTCGGTGGTCCTGGCCCTGTATGTCGGAATGACGGGTGTCTTCATAATGGCCGCCATCGCCTATGGAATCGCGGCCTGGACAGCCAGTTGGCCTTGGTTGGCTGACACTAACGTTTCTGGGCCTCACCGACCATAGGAACGAAAGAGACCGTGGTGAGATGCTGGACATCGAGTTGTCCATCCCGTTTCTTTGTCACGAGGGTCAAGGTCTGAAAGAAGGTGGTACTCCCGAGGGGGAGGATCAAACGGCCTCCTGTGCCGAGCTGCTGGATGAGTGGGGGCGGGATGTGGTTCACTGCGGCCGTAATCATAATCACATCAAACGGTGCCTCTTCAGGCCAACCATAATAGCCATCGCCCTGCCTAACGCGGACCGTGTCGTAACCCATGGCCTTAAGCCGATCCTGGGCCTGCTGGGCCAGGCGTGGGCGGATCTCAATCGAGAAGACCTTGCCCGTCAGCTCGGCAAGGACGGCGGCTTGATAACCCGAACCCGTCCCAATCTCAAGGACCTTCTCACTCCGTTTGACCTTTGCCAATTGGGTCATGAGAGCCACGATGTAGGGTTGTGAGATGGTCTGTCCCTCCCCGATGGGAAGGGGATGATCGGAATAGGCCTCTCGCGCCAAGTCAGTCGGAACAAACAAGTGTCTTTGGACCCTGGCCATCACTTCCAAAACCTGGGGATCCTGAATGTCCCGTCCCTTGAGCTGCTTCTCCACCATGTTGAGACGCTGAGAACGATAGGCATCGGGCTCAGCCCCCAATGGGATGCCTTTCAGCACGAGGAGGCCCCAAAATGCTATCCCGGCGATTCCCATCCACTGCATCGTCTTTCTCGTGCGCGCAAGAATAGTCACATCATGTCCCTTTCACAAGCCGTTCTATTTTCGGTTCTGTGGCGATCTGGGATAAACCCTGGTACAGCTAAACAATAACGAAATAACTTCTGTTACGCTAGATCTCTGGTCCACAGCCCGGAGCCGGTTCTCCGGCACGGGCTCGGCTGCGGTTACGGTCCTCGCCGGCCCTCGACTCTCAGCCGCCGCAGCATCAGAGCCATCGAAGCGGCGGCCTCCGAGACGGCCGGTTCACCGCCCCCGGCCTGCGGCCCAGATCTAACGATACTTTACTCATTCGCATTAGATCCAGGGGCATTGTAGCACGTCAATGAAGCTGCTTCAAAGACCGACCCTCGTATTTGACTTTTGGGGTAAATTGCGATATCTATCTATCCCAAAAAGAATATGAATACCCTCAAAAGGCTTTATACCTACCTCAGGCCCTATCTGCGGCCTATGGCCCTTGCAGCCTTTCTCCTCATGGCGGTCTCGGGAGTGAATCTCGCCATCCTGTGGGTGATCCGCCATCTCATTAATTCGGTGATGGTGGATCACGACACCGCGGCCCTGGCCTCACAGATGGGGTAC
>DATECO010000036.1:0-2613 GCA_035286865.1 Nitrospiria bacterium
TACGCCGACAACAAAACGTTAACTCCTCGGTAGCCTCTACACAGCATGATACGGTTGGCTAAAAAGCTCGTAGTTTTCATCATTGTTTGTGCCATCGTGGGTGTTTTAGGACTCCTGATCGGGCTGGGGAGTTGGGTCTACCAAATCTCCCGGCACGTCCCGGATATTTCCAAGATCAAAAGCTATCGCCCCGATCTGAGTGCAGAGATATTGGATACCCATGGCCGGGTGATGGCCTACCTGTTTGATCGGGAGCACCGCCTGTGGGTTTCACTTTCAGAGATCGCGAAAAGTCTTCAAATGGCGGTGATCGTGGCGGAGGATGACACCTTTTTTCAACACAGAGGGATCAATTATCAGGAGACATGGAACGCCTTCAAGGAGGATCTGGAAAAGGGTCGATATGCCCGGGGGGGGAGTACGATTACCCAGCAGTTGGCCAAAAACCTTTTTCTCTCTAAAGAGAAGACCCTGGAGCGCAAGGTTAAGGAATACTTCTTGACCCGGGAGATTGAGCAGACCCTTCCCAAAAAAAGGATTCTGGAACTTTATCTGAATGAAGTGGAATGGGGAAACAGTATCTACGGTGCGGAGGCAGCGGCCCGGTACTATTTTGGCAAACCGGCCAGCCATCTTGAACTGCATGAAAGCGCGCTGTTGGCCGCCATGCTGCCAAACCCAAAATATTTTAACCCTTATATCCGACCCGAGCGGGTGAAGAAGAGGCAGCAACGTATCCTTCGCCTAATGTATTCAAGCAAGCTGCTCACCCGTGAAGAACTCTTGGCCGCACAGGTTGCCCCTCTTGCCTTGCGCGAAGGCCTAAAGAGCCCATTGTTGCGGACGTCTAAAATTAAGGGCAGAACCCGATCAAATGAGTCCTGTCCGATGCAGTACCTTGAGGAGTATCTCCTCCGACGGTACGGAGGCCAACAGCTCTACCGGGCAGGGATGAAGGTCAGAACCAGGCTGGACTCTGATCTTCAGAGCACGTTGGAGATTGGAATCAAGGAGAGCTTGCCATTTCTGGACGATGATCTTAAGGCCCTTGCGCAGCCCGTCTCGGCTTCAGATCAATGGCTTCTGGTGATGAGGCTGGAGAATATCCCAAGGGCTTTGGCCTGCATTGAAGGGGAGCGAACCGGGCGCCTCTTACTCAATCGCCTCGAGTCCTCACGTCCCCCTGATGCCCTTTACGATTATGCCCTAGAGAGTGCCAAGACCATTCGGTGGGGTGACATTATCGTGGATCACTGACGGATCATCCAATTTTTTCAAGCTCTGCAAGGACCTCCAGATGATAGGTCTGGGGAAAGAGGTCGAAAGGCTGAATCCGTCCCAGGCGGTAGCCATGCTGCAACAGGCACTTAATATCCCGGGCCAGGGTGGTGGGTTCACAGGACAAATAAAGAATCCGGGGTGATTGAAGGCCGGAGATTCGTTTGAGTACGGCCTGGCCTGCACCCTGTCTGGGTGGGTCCAGCACAATCAGATCGATAGAGCGTCGATTTCTCAGCAGTTTGACCAGTCCCTTTTCTACCTCACAGCAATAAAATTCAAGATTCATCACATTGTTCACCCGGGCATTGATTTTCGCATCCTTCACGGCCTGAGGGCTGCTTTCCATGGTGATCACTCGGGCGGCCTGCTTGGCCAGAAACACGCTGAAATTACCCATCCCGCTGTATAGCTCCAGCACCGTTTCATTCCCTTTTAGCTGGGCGAATGCAAGAAGCATGTCCGTAATCAGTTCATTCATGGGCCAGTTAGGCTGTGCAAAGGTACGGTCGCTGATTCGGAAGGTGACGCCTTTGAGGCTTTCCAGCAGAAAGGGCTGTCCCCGGACCTCTCGCCGGCCATTTTTAGAGTAGGCCACAATTCCAGCGACGGGGAGGCGTGCCTTTAGGCTGGCAAACAACTCTCCCAAACCATCCGGCCTCACCTCCTGGGCATAAAAAACAATCAAGACCTGCGCCGTGTGGGTAGAGTACTGAAGGTGCATCTCAGTCGGATCGAGGAGAAAAGGCAGCCCGGACTCCAGGGACTCTCGAAGGACCTTCATGGCATGCTCGAGGTCAGGATGGAGAATGGGACAGCCTTCCACCGGAACAAAATGGTGGGATTCGCGCTGATAGTAGCACATTTTAAGATGGTTTTCTTGCCGGAATAGCTTGAATTGGACCCGATGCCGGTAGTGGTAGTAATCTGGTGAGGCGATGATGGGAAGAGGCGAGGTATGAATGTGACCGATTCGCTGGAGTGTCTCCAACAGCACCTCTTGCTTATAGGCGAGCTGGGCCGTATCACTCATGTGCTGCAGGTGGCAGCCCCCGCAAGTCCCAAAGACGGGGCAAGGTGGACTCTTTCGCTCTGGGGAAGGAATCAAGATCTTGGTGAGCTTGGCCTTGGCGTATCCCTTTCGATCGGTGGTGAGCCTGGCACGGACCTCTTCCCCCGGGAGGACATCAGGGACAAAGACGACATATCCTCCTAATTTCTGCTTGCCGTGGAATAGGCCGGGTCCCGGCTTTGCCGGGAGAGGCCTGGGGTGTGAGGGCACCTGCCTGCCGGCAGGCAGGTCGGAGGGCGAGGAGGGGACAGATTTGAAATCTG
>DATECO010000037.1:0-4069 GCA_035286865.1 Nitrospiria bacterium
GCTACTGGGTGCGATGGGAGCGAATTGCCCATGGGATTCACTGAGGGAGTGAACACTGAAGCAAGCTGAAAGCTGAAGGCTCAAAGCTCAAAGGCGCGGACAATTCTTGAGAGTTCAATGCGCAATGTTAAAGAGATTAAACCCCAGTCATTCCTTTGAGCTTTCAGCTTTGAACTTGCAGCTTCTTTCACTGCTCACTGATCACGAAATGATAGAAACATGAGCCGATTACTTAGCTATCTAGATAAGTTTCCACAAGCCAAGGTGCTGGTGGTGGGCGATCTTATGGTGGACCACTATATCTGGGGAAATGTCAGCCGGATATCGCCTGAGGCCCCGGTGCCGGTGGTGGAGGTGACGGCTGAATCTCTTCGGCCAGGGGGAGCAGCGAACGTGTTTAGCAACATCGTGGCCCTTGACGGCAGGGCTGAACTCTGCGGGGTGATTGGCCCAGACGAACCGGGACGTTGGTTGGTGGAGGAACTTAAGCGGTGTGGGGCAGGGATTGAGGGGCTGGTGACTGAGGATAGCCGTCCGACAATCCAGAAGACACGGATCGTGGCCCATAGCCAGCAGGTAGTCCGCTACGACCGGGAGATACGTCAGCCCATCTCCACTTCGACTCAGAAAAGAATTTTCGAGTTTGTCCGTGATCACCTCGGGTCCTCCACATCATCCGCCTTAGGCGGAGGAACAAGGGGATGTGACTGTCTGGTGATTTCAGATTATTCCAAGGGCGTGATCACCCAGGCTCTGACCAAAGACCTTCTCCATCTCGCCAAGAAAAATGGGGTCCACACTATCGCAGATCCCAAGGTTAGCCACATGGACTACTATCGTGGGGTGACCGTGATCACCCCCAACCACCTGGAGGCTTCAGAGGCCTCCGGGGTACAGATCATCGACGAGGAAAGCCTGCTGGAGGCAGGTCGAAGATTAATCAAGCGGCTGGACACCGAGGCTGTCCTGATCACCCGTGGGGAACGGGGAATGAGTCTATTTGAGAAAAATGGCGAGGTGACCCATATCCCGACCACGGCCAAGGCGGTCTTTGATGTAACCGGTGCAGGAGATACAGTCGTAGGGACACTGGCCCTGGCCCTCGCGACAGGTGCCACATTCTCAGAGGCGGCCCGACTGGCCAATCATGCCGCTGGGGTAGTGGTGGGGATTGTGGGAACCGCCACAGTCTCGAGAGAGATGCTGAAAGGGGCCATAGTGAGTAGCGGGTCATGAGTGTCATTGCGAGGAGACGAAGTCGACGAAGCAATCCCATTGGTCCCCATGAGATTGCTTCGCCTGCGGCTCGCAATGACGTGCTTATTATAACCCAGCACTATTGTTCAGGAGATTCATGAAGGCTACAGTCATCATTCCTGCCCGCTACGGATCCACAAGGCTTGATGCAAAGCCCCTGGCAGATATTTGCGGGAAGCCAATGATTCAGCATGTCTATGAGCGGGCGATGGAGGCCTCGCTTGTGGAAAGCGTCACGGTGGCTACGGACGATCGACGCATTGAGCAGGCCGTCAGGTCATTTGGCGGGCAGGTCGTCATGACCGCCGGGCACCACCAGACGGGGACGGACCGGATCTCAGAGGTGGCTGCTAGGATTTCGACCCCCGTTATTGTGAACCTTCAGGGAGACCTCCCACTCCTAGTGCCAGAGATGTTGGACCAGTTGATCGGCGAATTTTGTGAGTCTGCCTTAGGTGGGGCCGAATCCTCCCCCACGTGGTATGGCGGAGACGGGCTGGTGATGGGCACACTGAAGCGGGAGATCACCTCGGCGGAGGAGATCTATAATCCAAATGTCGTGAAGGTCGTGACGGATGCCAGAGGGTTTGCCCTGTATTTTTCCAGATCGTCCATTCCCTATGTTCGGGATGTCAAGACGGCCGGGAGACACTATAAGCATTACGGGGTCTACATCTACCTCCGGGATTTTCTCAAGACCTTTACTCAGTTGTCCCCCAGTCCGCTTGAGCAGATGGAAAAACTGGAGCAGCTTCGGGCCCTGGAGAATGGATACAAGATCAAGGTGATTGAGACCCGGCATGACTTAGTCGAGGTGGATACCCCAGAGGATCTGGAAAAGGTGAGAGGACTTCTTTTAAAAGATGTTAAACGTTAATCGTGATTCGTTAATCGTGGGAGAACGAATAACGTTTAACGAGTAACGAATAACGAAGATGAAAGGAACACCCATGACCAAATATATCTTTGTAACAGGCGGTGTGGTTTCATCCCTGGGCAAAGGCCTGGCATCGGCCTCCATCGGTAATCTGCTTGAGAGCCGGGGGCTGCGCGTGAACTTCCTCAAACTGGACCCCTATATCAATGTGGACCCGGGGACCATGAATCCCTACCAGCACGGGGAGGTCTTTGTGACCGATGACGGGGCGGAGACGGATCTGGATATGGGACACTATGAACGTTATACCTCAGTGACCACTTCCAAGGAAAGCAATTATACCACGGGCAAGATCTACTACAACGTGATTATGAAAGAGCGGCGCGGAGACTATCTAGGGGGCACAGTCCAGGTAGTTCCCCATGTGACGGACGAGATCAAGCGGTGCATCAAGGCCCTGGCTGACGATGTGGATGTGGTGATTTCGGAGATCGGGGGCACAGTGGGGGATATCGAGAGCCTGCCCTTTTTGGAGGCAATCCGCCAGTTCCCATTTGAAGTAGGACGTGAAAATGTGATCTACCTTCATCTCACCCTGGTCCCCTATATTCAGGCTGCGGACGAACTAAAGACCAAGCCCACCCAGCACAGTGTGAATAAGCTGAGAGAGATCGGAATTCAGCCCAATATCCTGCTCTGCCGAACGGACCGTTTTCTCCCGATGGACCTCAAGAAAAAGATTGCCCTTTTCTGTAATGTGGACCCCGAGGCGGTTATTACGGCCAAGGATGTTGAATCCATCTACGAAGTCCCCTTGGTCTTCCACCAGGAGGGCCTGGATGAAATCGTTGTCCGCCTGCTACAGCTCAAGGCCAAAAATCCTGATCTAACCGCCTGGGAGGCCCTGGTATACAAGCTCAAGCACCCCAAACATACCGTGAATATCGGTCTGGTGGGCAAGTATGTGGAGCTCAAGGACTCCTACAAAAGCCTGGTGGAGGCCTTGACCCATGGGGGGCTCGTCAATGAGGCCCGCGTCCGGGTTCGTTGGCTGGATGCAGAGGACCTGAAAGAATCCGATCTGGCCGAGATGAACGGGATCCTGGTCCCAGGGGGTTTTGGGGGACGGGGGATCGAGGGCAAGTTGAATGCAATAAGGTATGCCCGGGAGCATCAGATTCCCTTCCTCGGGATCTGTCTTGGGATGCAGTGTGCCGTGATCGAATATGCCCTAAATGTCGTCAGGCTAAAAATGGCGAATAGTTCGGAGTTTGAACCTAATACACCCGATCCTGTGATCGATCTCTTGCCGGATCAGAAGGAGGTCCAAGACAAGGGAGGGACGATGAGGCTGGGGGCTTATCCCTGCCGCATCCAGAAAGACAGCCGGGCTTATGAGGCCTATCAGCAGCTTGAGATCGGTGAACGCCACCGTCACCGCTACGAATTTAATAATGCCTATCGGGAGCCTCTCACAAAGGCCGGGATGGTCCTAAGCGGGCTTTCACCGGACGGCCGTCTGGTGGAGATCATCGAGCTTGTTGACCATCCCTGGTTCGTGGGGACCCAGTTTCACCCGGAATTTAAGTCACGGCTCAGGTCCCCGCATCCCCTGTTCCGTGAATATATAAAAGCAGCATTGAAGAAAAAATCGTGATGCGTGTTAAGGCATCAGTGTTCTGTATTCTAATGATTAGTTGCTCAACACTCAACACTCAACACTTAACACTAAATACTCAACAATGGTAAACCCGATCAATATTGGAACGCTAAAGCTTGGTGATGGCCGATCTCTATTTCTCATTGGTGGGCCATGCGCAATTGAAAGTGAAGAGCTGGTACTCCGAACGGCTGAGGCCCTCAAGAAGGTCACCTCTGAGCTGAAGATGCCATTTATTTTCAAATCCTCTTATGACAAGGCCAACCGGTCCTCTC
>DATECO010000038.1:0-3089 GCA_035286865.1 Nitrospiria bacterium
TGAGTTGTGAGTAATGAGTAAAAACTCAGAAGCCACAAATCAATACTGACACTTAAGGGGAGGGGAATGCACTACTTTCTCAAAATAGTACTTTTCGTGGCGACGGTACTTTTATTCTTCGCTTATATTGGATATTCTATCCCTTCCAGACCTTCTCTACCCCCGGAGGAAGAAAAATTTGACCTGGCCTTGATCAAAACCAAAAACGATCTGGTCCAGATCGGGCAAAAGATCTTTTTTGGAAAGGGGCAGTGTGCCCTCTGCCACTCGATCGGACCCAGCGAAACGGCGAGGTGCCCAAATTTGGAAGGAGTTGGGGCCAAGCTCAGTCGGGAATTTATCTATGAGAGCCTCACCAAGCCCCAAGCTTATACCTATATGCAGTATGAATTCAGCCCTGCCAAACCGTTTGCAGCCAAGATGCCCGCAATTAACAAATCCCCCATCGGTCTGAATGAGAATGAGCTTCTAGCGGTCATCGCTTTTCTCCAGAGCCAGGGGGGTCCTGAGTATGTCACGGTAGAACCCTCCGAGATCGTTCAACCCGCTCGTGGGCTGATTGCAGTCACCGGAAATGTGGAAGCGGGTCGGACCGTCTTTAAACAAGCCGGGTGTGTGAAATGCCATGGGATTGGGGGTGAAAAAGGCGGGACCCAGGGGCCAGACCTTCTTCCCATCGTGAACCGCCAGGATGAGTTGTACCTGCGAGGGGTACTTCAGGGGACTAACACCTCGCGTGCCCATCAGGGTTTTGATCAGCGCCTCACGGTAAGAGAATTTAATGACCTCATGGCCTACCTGATTCATTTCAAGGCCATGTCCAAATCACTATAGTTCCTGGCAGGCTGTCTGGAGGTTAAGACGCATGATAAAAAAAGTAAAACAGATATCCATTCTGGTCAAGGCAATTGTCCTCGTGGCTGTGATTTACTTAGGTCTAAAATTTTTCATCAACCCCCCACTTCCATCTAGCCTAATTTCCATGTATATTGCTTTGACCCTGATCGCAATTTTTCTGTACGTCACCCTGTTTGAGGATAAGATCAAGGAGTTCTTGAGCCCTATGGTCAACTTTCTTAAAGGGAGACCCCGTGAGTCAACACTCACGGGCTATGCCCGTTGGGGGGTACTGGTCCTGTTTCCTTTTCTGGTAGGGATGACTGTTTACTCCAGGCTTGCGCCCAGTGATGCACCGCCTATTGAGCAACGTGTAGTCCATCCTGCACCACCCGCAGAATTTGTGGGGCTGTCTAATCCTGTTCCTAAGACTCCGCAGAACATATCTGAGGGAAGCGGCCTTTTCGCTGTGTTTTGCTCACCATGCCATGGTGGAAAACTGGACGGAAAAGGACCCCAGGCCATTGGGTTTAATCCACCTCCCGCCAACTTTACAGATCCCGGGACGATTGCACAATTACAGGAATCTTATCTCTTCTGGCGAATTAAGAAAGGTGGGGTGGGACTACCCGTGGAGGGTCAACCGTGGAATTCTGCGATGCCTCGGTGGGAGGCCATGCCTGCCCGCGGGGGTAAACCCATAACGGACGAGCAGATCTGGAAAATCATCATGTGGGAATATGAGGGCGCAGGGGTTGAACCACGCACATGGGACTAGGAAAAGTGCTAAGGGGCCAGTGCTTAGTGAAGAGTGTTGCGTGACATGATGGCAAGATACTTTTTAATCATCTTTTGTTCATTACCATTTACGATTTACAATTCCCCATTTACCGCTTTTGCCCAGACGGGTGGGACCGTGGTCCTCTCTGAACTGATCAAAGGTGTGATCCCAGAGGAGGACCCAATGTCTCCCCTATGGGAGCAGGTTTCCGCGGTGGAGTTTCCTTTAAGTGCCCAAGTTCACTGGGAGCCAAGGGCTTTCAGCGTAACGGTCAAAGCAGTAAAGGTTCGTTCGCTCCATAACGGGGACCGACTTGCGATATTGTTGGAGTACAAGGATCCTACCAAAGATAATAATGATGCCGCCGCAATAGAATTTCCTGCGGGAGATAAAAAGGCCCACTTTGCCCACGGGCAGCCGATGTTACAGGTCGAGGGGGGGCCAGTGAACATCTGGTATTGGAAGGAGGATCGGGTGACGGACATGAGCGCACAGGGATTCGGGACGCTCAAGGCACAAGGCCAGCAGGATGTCACTGGCAAAGGGGTTTGGAAGGATGGGGTGTGGCGGGTGGTGTTTAGCAGAAAGCTGATCGAGTCTGACCCAGAGGATGTCCATCTGATCCCAGGTGAGTTTAAGCAAATCGCCTTTGCGGTTTGGGATGGGGCCGATCAGGAATCAGGCAGTAAGAAGGCAATCTCCTCATGGTGGTACTTCAGGGCTGAAGCTCCTCCGGATCCCAGTCTTTATCTTTATACTCTCCTGGCCGTTTCCGTGGCCATTGTCTTTGAGGTGGCACTGATTCGAAAGATCAGGAGAAAGCCAGAGAATGGGTAGTCGAATAAACCAGATTGTTATTTTGAGTGTTGTGGGTGCAGTCGCCCTGGCTGCGGTCAGCTATGCGCTTCTCTTCGAGGATAAGCATGCCTCCAAGGGGAGAAGACTTTTTGCCTATTATTGTGCCCACTGTCATGGGGATAAGGGCCAGGGTAATGGCTATAATTCCAAATACCTGGATCCAAAACCCAGGGACCTCACCGACAGTGTCGAGCCCTATATGGCCGAGGGGAGTAACGATGACATCTTTATGGCTATTAAATATGGCGTGGCCGGCGTGATCAGCAAAGAGACTGGTTTACCAGAAAATAAGTCTGCCTCAGGCGGAGAGGAGGATGAGGCCCAGGGATCTCCCTTGATGCCCTACTGGGGTTTTACCCTCTCCGACGAGGAGATCTGGTCCCTAGCGGCGTATATCCGAACCCTTCATCAAAACGATGCTGAGAAAATCCAGTTTGCAGAAAGTCTGGAGTCAAAGAGACCGCGTTATCAACCTGTGTCCAAGCCAGAATTCAGTTTCAGCAGTGATGAACGTGCCAAATTGATCGAAACAGGAAGGAAACTGTATGAAGACAAATACGCGTGTTCGAGTTGTCATCGCATAGGCGACTCAGGTGGGATGGTGGGACCTGAT
>DATECO010000039.1:0-5007 GCA_035286865.1 Nitrospiria bacterium
TCAAGCCGATCATAATAGTGAACGGATCCTGCTCACGATTCCTCAACCCTACGCCAACCACAATGGCGGGAACATCGTTTTTGGTCCGGACGGCAAGCTGTACATCGGAATGGGCGATGGTGGCTCAGGCAATGATCCTCATGGGAATGGGCAGAATGTCGCAACTCTCCTTGGCAAGATGCTCCGGATCGACGTGGATAAGAGAGAGGGTGGGAAGGCTTACGGGATTCCCCCTGACAATCCCTTTATCGGCAAAAAAGGGACCGCCCCGGAAATCTGGGCCTACGGCCTTCGGAATCCCTGGCGATTTTCATTCGATCCCGTCACCGGGCTGCTCTATGCCGGGGATGTCGGCCAGAATACCCGAGAAGAGATCGATGTGATCCTAAAAGGAAAAAACTACGGCTGGAACATTATGGAAGGTGCGATTTGCACGCCGGGAGTGAACCCAAAGTGCAACAAGAGCGGACTGGAGCTGCCCATCCTGGACTATCCCCGCTCCGAAGGTACCGTGGTCATTGGCGGCCATGTGTATCGCGGCAGTTTCATACCAGACCTTTGTGGCACCTATATTTACGCCGACTATGGCAATGGCCGGATCTATGGGCTTCGATATAACGGGAAAGCAGTCACCCATCACCAGACACTTCTGGAAACCCACCGGAGCATCACCTCGCTGGGCGAGGACGAAGAGCGTGAGCTCTATGCCCTGGATGGGAGCGGGGAAGTCCTCAAAATTGTTCCCATGGGGCATCCGTGAATTTTTCAGGGAGTGCGCTCGGGTAGGATGGGATTACGATGGAAAGGGGATATCAAGTTATGAAAGACTAGTGTAGTGCGTCAAACACTTCTTTACATTAAATGCGAATATTCCAAGCCGTGATTCCCGCTTTCGCGGGAATCCAGTTCAGAAAGACTGGATTCCGGGTCAAGCCCTGAATGACAGTCAAAGGAAAGTGACTTATGACGGACTACACTAGGTTGAAGTTTCCGTGTGGCGAATAATCTTGCCTTCGACGAGATAGACCACTAGCTCTGCTACGTTTGTGGCATGGTCCGCCACCCGTTCGATATATTTAGCGACAAAGGTGATCCGCACCGCGCGCGAGATCGTATGGGGATCCTCAATCATATAGGAGAGGAGCTCCCTAAAGATCTGGTGGGTCAGATCATCAATAAAATCGTCATCGGCGCAGACCTTTCGGGCCAGGGTGTTATCTCCATTCACAAAGGCATCCAGCGCCTCCTTGACCATGCGCTGGGCATGCTCAGCCATCCGGGGAATGTCAATATAAGGCTTGAGTTGAGGTTCTTCGTTGAGTTCAGTAGCCCGCTCGGCAATGTTTTCGGCCAGATCACTCATCCGTTCCAGCTCAGTGGAGATCTTCATGGCTGTTGTAATAAAACGTAGGTCCTTTGCCATGGGCTGGTGCAAGGCAATCAAGCGAAGGCAGTCCTCATCCACCTCCACATCCATGGCATTCACCCGGTGATCGTTGGCAATTACCTGACGAGCAAGGTCTGAGTCTCGCTCCACAAGGGCCTTGATCGAGTTACGAATCTGTTCCTCCACCAACGCCCCCATCCGAAGAATCTTTTCTTTCAGGCCTTTTAACTCTTCATCAAAATGCCTCTGCATGGTTCACCTATAGCGAACATACATGTGTCATTGCGAACGACCAACGGGAGCGTGGCAATCTTATGAGATTGCTTCGTCGCTTTGCTCCTCGCAATGACATCACGTTGCAAACGTTTGCAATAGTTAATCTCTTACCCAAATCGGCCTGTAATGTAATCTTCAGTCCTATTTTCCTTTGGATTCGTAAAGATCTGACGAGTCTCACCAAATTCTATCAGATCGCCCAAGAGAAAGAAACCCGTGAAGTCCGAAACACGTGCGGCCTGTTGCATGTTGTGGGTCACAATTACAATCGTGTAGGTCTTTTTCAAAGCCAAAAGCAATTCCTCGATCCTTCCTGTTGCAATGGGATCCAGGGATGAACAGGGCTCGTCCAAAAGGAGAACCTCAGGCTCCACCGCCAGTGCTCGGGCAATGCAAAGCCGCTGCTGCTGGCCACCTGAGAGGGCCAGTGCACTCTGTTGGAGCAAGTCCTTCACCTCATCCCACAGAACCGCCTTTTTGAGGCTTTCCTCCACGATGGCATCCAATTGTGTCCCTTTGCGCACACCCCAGAGTTTCGGTCCATAGGCTACATTTTCATAGATCGATTTTGGGAAGGGATTGGGTTTTTGAAACACCATCCCGATTCGAAACCGGATCTCGATCGCATCCACATTCGCACCATAAATATCCTGATCTTTAAAGAGCACACAACCCTTCAGGCGGAACCCCAAGATGAGATCGTTAATCCGGTTGAGACACCGGATGAATGTACTCTTACCGCACCCCGATGGACCAATAATCGCGGTGATCTGGCGTTCCGGGATGCTCAGAGAGATCTTTTGAAGCGCCTGGCGGTTGCCATACCAGCAGTTCAGGTCTTGAATCTGAAAGGCGGTGGGTTGGGCAGTTTTTGTAACCATCATCATCGGTTCCCTATTATTATATTATAAATACACCTTCTTCTGATACCGCTGGCGCAGATAAACCGCCAGGGCATTCATCAGAAGTAAGACAACCAGAAGAACAATAATCGCCGCTGCAGCGTTTTCATGGAATCCTTTCTGGGGCCTGGAGACCCAGTTGAAGATCTGGATCGGCATTGCCGTGAAGGGAGCCAGTAGGCTATCCGGCAGGAAGGCAATGTATGTCAAGGCCCCGATCGTAATCAAGGGCGCCGCCTCACCAATGGCCCTCGAAAAAGCCAGGATAGACCCGGTGAGGATCCCCGGAAAGGCCAAGGGGAGAACCTGATTCCAGATCGTCTGCCACCGACTGGCCCCGAGGGCATATGAGGCTTCCCGAATGGATGGAGGAACTGTACGGATGGCCTCTCGAGACGAAATAATAATGATCGGTAAAACCAGGAGGGCCATCGTCAGGGAACCAGACAGAAGACTTCGGTCAAAGGCCATTGCGCGGACAAATAGCTCCAGGCCTAAGAGTCCATAAATAATAGATGGCACACCTGCCAGATTAGCAATATTCACCTCAATGATCTTTGATATCCCTTGATGCTTCGTATATTCCTCTAGATAGATGGCAGCTCCAACCCCTACAGGAAGGGCGAAGATACCCGTTAAAATCATCATATACACCGTTCCCACCAGGGCCGATAGAATTCCTGCCTGTTCAGGTTTTCGAGATGGAAAGCTGGTCAAAAAACTCCATCTCAATCGTCCCACCCCATCCACAAAGGCATCGATGAGCAAGACGGCCAGGGTCAGCAATGCAATAGACAGCATTAAGAGCGCTGTGACCTTAAAGATCTGCTCCCTCCATTGGGAGCCAGTCAACATCCTCTGTATTTCCAGATGTGTGGGTTTCATCCGTATTGCTCCCGGAATCGCTCGCGGAGCCACTGACTTAAGAGATTCAGAATCAGTGTGATGACAAACAGCATCATGCCCACGGCAAAGATGGTCTTAAACTCGATTGTTCCGGTGGGTGTGTCTCCCAGACTAACCTGGACAATATAAGCGGTCATGGTCTCGATAGGGACGAAGGGATTTAAGGTAAGTCGAGGCTGCTGTCCACAGGCAATGGCCACAATCATGGTCTCACCAATAGCCCTTGAAACAGCCAGGAGAAGTGACGCCGCAATACCCGAAAAAGCCGCTGGGACCACCACTCGCAAGGCCACTTGCAGCTTGGAAGAACCTAAAGCATAGGCCCCCTCTCTCAGACTTTGCGGCACTGCATACATAGCATCCTCACTGAGAGAGGAAACCATCGGAATAATCATGATTCCCATCACGATGCCTGGTCCCAATGCATTGAAACCGGATAGCGACGGGATCAAGGTCTGTAAAAGAGGAGTTACAAAGAGCAAGGCAAAATAGCCATACACCACGGTGGGGATGCCGGCGAGGATCTCCAAAATGGGTTTGACCGCCTTTCGGATATTTTGGGAAGCATACTCGCTGAGATAAATGGCACTGAGAAGCCCAATCGGCATGGCCATCAAGATCGCGATGAAAGAGGTTAAAAAGGTTCCGGAAACAAGAGGCAGGATTCCAAAGTGCTTATCGGCAAACAAAGGGGTCCATTGAGTATCGGTCAAAAACTCTAGGATGGAGACCTCCCTGAAAAACTCGCCCGTCTCAAAGATCAATACAGCCACGATCCCCAGAGTGGTGAAGACTGACAGGATGCCACACAAAAACAGTACGGCGTGGATGATCCCTTCACCAACCCTGCTTTTCTTCACCTGCCGAAAACTCATGACAAGTTTATGGCCTCTCTTTAGTTACCCATGCGATTTTGAGACATAAGAAACCCCGCCTAAAAGAAAGGCGCGGTTTCTTCAGACACTAGCTATCTAACGCTAACCGAAAGTGTTCTTCATTATCGTGCTTCAGCCGCCAGAAGGACATCCAGCGTGATTCCCACTTGGGCACCTTTCCCGCCAAAGACCGATCCAACCGTGCGCTGTTCAAACCGCCTCAACGCTAGGTCATATACCTTGTCTGATAAGGGAATATAACCGACCTCTTTGACGAGAGGTCTACCGGACGTCGTATAGAATTTCACAAATTCTCTCACTTCCGGTCGGTTGGCTGCCTTTGTGCTCACATAGATGAAAATTGGGCGGGCCAGAGGTTGATAAGTCCCATCCATCACTGTTTCCGCGCTGGGAACAATAGGGCCATCCCCGTTCTTCGGATTCTCATCATCAATGCCCACCCGCTTGAGCCGGTCTTTGTTGTGTTCATAGTAGGCCAGGCCGAAAAATCCAAGACCCAGCTGATCATTGGCAATTCCTTGAACCAGAACATTGTCATCTTCACTGGCCGTGAAGTCACCCCGGCTGGATTGTGCCTTTCCTACAATGGCCTCGGTGAAGTAGTCATAGGTCCCCGAATCTACACCCGCACCGAAGAGAT
>DATECO010000040.1:0-4270 GCA_035286865.1 Nitrospiria bacterium
CCGTGGCCAGCTTGGAGAGATGCGGGACTACCACGGTCAGGAGCTGCAAGATGATGGACGCACTGATATATGGCATGATCCCGAGGGCGAGGACGGTTAACCGGGAGAGGGCGCCGCCAGAAAAAATGTCTAGAAATCCCATGAGTGCCCCACCTTTTTCCCGGAGAAACTCCCCGAGGGCCTCATTATTGATTCCGGGGGTGGGGATGTGGGCCCCCATCCGATAGACGGCCAGCATGGCCAGGGTAAACAGGATCCGCTGACGCAGTTCCGGGATCTTAAAGATATTTTGTAGGTTTGTGACAAGACGATTAAACACCCTGGATCACCTCGCCCTTGCCTCCTGCGGCCGCAATCTTGGCCAAGGCGCCTTGGCTAAATTTGTGTGCTAGGATGTTCAGGGGTTTTGTGAGATCTCCATCACCCAGCACCTTTAAGGCCATCGCCGATTTCCTGATGATCCCGGTCTCCTTGAGAAGATCAGGCGTGATCTGCTGGCCCTCATCAAAACGACTCAGATCGCCCAAATTTACAATGGCATACTCCTTTCGAAATATGTTCCGAAACCCACGTTTTGGAATCCGTCGGATCAGGGGTTGTTGTCCACCCTCGAATCCCGCGCCCTTGGTCCCGCCCGAACGGGCCGCCTGACCCTTATGGCCCCGTGTTGCAGTCTTACCGTGACCAGAACCCGGACCGCGTCCCACGCGTTTTGGTTTCTTCCTAGCACCCGGCTGGGGCTTGAGTTCATGAAGTTTCATCTTTAACCTCCCGGACAACCACCAAATGCGGGATCTTCCCAACCATCCCTCGGATCTCAGGGGTGTCCAGTCGAATAACCGTCTGGTGAAGTTTCCTTAAGCCCAATCCTCTCACAATATGTTTCTGATGATAAGACCTTCCGATGGGGCTTCGCGTCAGGGTAATGGCCATCATTGGTTTAGTCTTCATAGGAATCCGATTCTTTTAGGCCGCTTCCACTGGGTAGGATTCTACCCGGCGGAGCTTTTCGATTTCTGCGGGGTCCTTTAGCTGTTTCAATCCCTCAAGGGTGGCCTTGACGACATTAGAGGGGTTGCCGCTACCCAGCGACTTACTCAAGACATTTTGCACGCCCGCCATCTCCATCACGGCCCGAATAGGCCCCCCTGCAATAATCCCTGTGCCCTCCGAAGCAGGTTTCAAGAGAACCTCTTCGGCTCCGAAGTGACCTGTCACCTCATAGGGAATCGTCATGTTCTTCAAAGGAATCCGAATCAGGCTCTTTTTCGCGTGATCGACTGCTTTTCGGATTGCCTCAGGTACCTCGGCTGCCTTTCCTTTTCCTACACCCACACACCCCTGTCCATCCCCTACGACCGCCACCGCGCTGAAGCTAAATCTTTTGCCCCCCTTGACCACCTTGGCTACTCGATTGATATAGATCACTTTATCCTTAAGGGTCAGTTCATCCGGATTGATTTTCTGCACGTTTTTTCCTCGCTCTCTCCAATCAGGCCTCGCAATCGATGGCCTAGTCGATCTCCCACGCCTTAAAAATTCAGTCCGCCCTCTCTTACACCCTCCGCCAACTCCTTTACCCGACCATGATAAACGTAACCCCCCCGATCAAATACTACCTTTTCAATACCTGCCGCCACTGCACGCGCTCCCAATAGGAGTCCCACTTGCCTGGCCGCCTTGACATCAGATCCATCCTTGAGTTTTCCCTTTAGCTCCTTATCCAGACTACTGGCGCTCACCAAGGTTTGACCTGTCACATCGTTGATGATCTGGGCATAGATATGTCTCTGGCTACGAAAGACACTTAATCGAGCGCGATTCGGTGTTCCGAAGATCACTTTCCGTACTCGCTGGTGTCTGCGCTTTCTCCGCCTAACCTTCTCTTTAGTATCAAAGATCATATAATTCCTTGATCATTAAAAATGAACATTAAGCCTTAGCCTTTCCGGCCTTTCCTTCCTTCCTTCGAATCCGTTCATCGGCATATTTAACGCCTCTCGCCTTATAAGGTTCGGGAGGACGCAGGTTCCGAATGTTTGCGGCTACCTGACCCACGAGGTATCGATTGATCCCCTTCAGGGTCACAATCGTTTGTTTCTCAACCGTGGCATCGATCCCCTCAGGCAATTCAAAACTGACAGGATGGCTAAAACCCAGTGTGAAGGTCAGAGTCCTGCCTTGAAGCTGGGCCCGGTAGCCCACTCCACTGATTTCCAGCACCTTGTTATATCCCTGAGTAACTCCCCGTACCATGTTCTGGATCTGATTCCGGACTGTTCCGTGAAGGGCCCTCACAAAATGATCGTCCAGACTGCGATCCACGAAGATATGGCCGTCCTGAACCCGGGCTGTGACCTGGGGTGGTATCCCCTGCTCAAGTACTCCTTTCGGGCCCTTAACTCGAACTCGCCCCGACTCTATCTTGACCTCCACCCCTGCCGGAATATTGATCTTATTCTTTCCGATCCGTGACATAATTTGGTTAATTCTGTTTTGTCCGTTAATTCTGTTGAGTCCGTTTCTCTGTCAACAGACTAAACCGACCTAACCGACATAACGGACGTAACGGATTAAACGCGCTTACCACACGTAGCAGAGGACTTCTCCGCCTGTATTTTCTTTTTTGGACTCCCGGCCAGTCATGACTCCTTTTGGAGTCGAAAGGATAGCAATACCCGTGCCTCCCTTGACCGATGGGATTTCATGCTTTCCCACATAGACGCGGCGTCCTGCCCGGCTGACCCTTCTCAATCCACTAATGACCGCTTGATCCTCATTCAAATAACGAAGTTGAATTTGCAAAAGGTCCGATGGTTGGCCCTTGACGACGCGATAATTACCGATAAAACCTTCGCGTTTCAAGACCTTCGCGATCTCGAATTTCAGCTTTGAGAGCGGCATCTCGACCATCTCATTCCTTCTCGCTGTGGCATTTCGTATCCGGGTCAACATATCTGCTAGGGTATCTGTCATCATCTTCCAATACCGTTCTACGTTATTCGTTATTCGTTAATCGTTAATCGTTATCCGTTATTCGTTTTTAGTATACGTTTAACGATGAACGTATAACGAATAACGGTCTAGATTCACCAGCTCGCCTTAGTCACGCCTGGGATCTCCCCCTTGAGGCTCAGGGTACGGAAACAGATCCTGCACATTTCGAACCTTCGCAAATAACCCCGTACCCTCCCACAAAGAGGGCACCGATGGTACTTTCTTACTTTGAACTTGGGTTCTTGCGCTGCCTTTAAGACCAATGCCTTTCTAGCCACTGCCCCCTCGCTTCCTTTCACCTCTTATCCCTGCTGACGAAAAGGGATCCCCAGGTATTTGAGCAATGCCCTGCCTTCTGCATCACTTTTAGCTGTAGTGGCAATCGTAATGTCCATGCCATGGATGGCCATGATATCATCGTACTTGACCTCAGGGAAAATCAGCTGCTCTTTAATCCCTAATGTGTAATTGCCGTGCCCATCGAAGGCCTTTGCTGAGACACCCCGAAAATCCCGGATCCTGGGCAGGGCTGCATGCATCATCCTCTCCAAGAACTCGTACATATGATTCCCGCGTAATGTCACCTTACAGCCAATCGGCATACCTTGTCTCAGTTTAAATCCAGCAATGGATTTCTTGGCTTTCGTCACGACCGGCTTCTGGCCGCTGATCTGGGACAGCTCCTTGACAGCGGTATCCAGCAGTTTTATGTTCGTCGTAGCCTCACTCATCCCCACATTGAGCACCACCTTTTCCAGCCGGGGGACCTGAAGCTTGTTTTTGTAGCCAAACTCTTTCATCATTGCTGGGACCACCTCTTTCTGGTACCGCTCCTTAAGCCTATCTATGGTAACGGCCTGTGCCATGTATTCTGATCAAGCTCCTCTATCATAGGGGCTTGCGTCGCCCCCTCCACCGGCGGAGCCGGATGGAGCCTCCCCCTCTCACTCGCTTCCGCTCGCTAGGTAGATCCCCACGGGCGGCGCGAACCAGAGGACCACGCCTTTGAGGCGTGGGTGAAAAGATTTTCTCGCCAAGGGCGAGTCCAGTAGAGCTGGTCGTTTTAAAAGTGCCACGGGCTCTACCCGTGGGTATCTACGGCTTCTGCTTCAATGCCCAGCAGTTTGATCTTGCGGTGGAGGTGGCTTCGCTCGATCTGAAGGCTCTCTGCCGTTTTACTGATGTTCCAGTTGTGCTCCTTCAGTCTCTGGGTGATGTAGGCCTTCTCAAAGAGCGCCCGTGCGTCCTTCAAGGAGGAAAAGGAACGCTGGGT
>DATECO010000041.1:0-11282 GCA_035286865.1 Nitrospiria bacterium
CAGAGCCGGCTACGAATCTGGGAGCATATCAGGGGCCTTAAGGCCAAGGGGATCACGATCCTCATGAGCACCAACTATCTAGAGGAGGCCGATCAACTCTGCGACCGCATTGCCATCATCGATGCCGGAAGGATCAAAGCGATTGGTTCACCACTGGAGTTAAAAAAGGGTCTGGGGGGGGATCGGATCTTGATCGAGCTGGGGCAGGGGGTCCCTTCGGATATTAAAGACCTGGCCGAGGCCATTCAGAGGTTTGAATTTGTCCGTGAGATTCATGAGCGGAATAATACCCTTGAGGTTTGGGTTAAACCCCAGGAAGATGCATTTGCCACATTGTTTCAGAAGGTGGGGAATGGTAACTATCCCGTCCAGGCCATCCACTATATGAGGCCTAGCCTGGAGGAGGTCTTCATCAGGCACACCGGCCACAAGATCCGGGGGGACTAGAGAGATGAATGAGTTTGCACAAGAGACGACGGCCCTCACCTGGCGTTCGATCAGGAGGCTCTCGCGAGAGCCCATCAGCCTGGCCTTCGGTCTGATCCAGCCCATGCTGTTCTGGCTGATCCTGTTCGGGAATTTATTTAAGGGGGCGGCTCAGATCCCGGGGATGCAGGGCCCGGATTACATCAGCTTCTTAACGGCAGGGGTGATCGTGATGACGGTCTTAAACAGCGGGCTGGCGGGTGGGGTGGACATGCTGTTCGACAAGGAAAACGGTTTTCTTGAGCGATTGATGTCTGCGCCCATCAGCCGCCATTCCCTAATTGTAAGCCGCTTCATCTTTGTGATGGGCATTACGTCTCTTCAGATCCTGGTCATGCTGCTGGTGGCCTTCCTGCTCTTTGGCGTCAAAGTGGCCAGTGGTTTTCCGGGGATAGTGCTGACCATTTTGATCGGACTTTTGTTTGGCATGGGCCTCATTGCCCTCTCCCTTTCACTTGCCTTTTCGGTAAAGAGCCATGGCAGTTTTTTTTCGCTCCTGGGCTTTTTGAGCCTTCCCCTCATCTTCCTTTCCAGTGCCCTGGTCCCCCGCGAGATCATGCCCTCCTGGATGAGCTTTCTTGCACAATTTAACCCCATGACCTATGCCATCGATGTGGTGCGGGGCCTGATCCTTGGGGGCTGGATGTGGGGACAGCTTGCGCAGGTGATCCTGGTGCTTTTGCTCTTTGATGTAGTGTGCTTTGTGATTGCGGGAAGGGCCTTCAGAAAAAACCTGGGTTAGCAGGCATGTTTTCTAGATGTGGTTTTCGGCAGCCTGTGTCCCTAGGAAAGCAACTTGGCCACCTCTCCGAGGAGAACATTGGCCGGTATCGATGAGCCCTTAAACCGGATCATTCCCTGCCGATCAATAATATAGACAATGGGAGTGGACTTAATGCTGAAGAGGCCCTCGACAATTCTGTTAGGATCCAGGAGATAGGGGAAGCTCACCTTCCGGGGAAAGCTGTTTAGGTACTCCATGACCGATGCCCTGGAATCCCCCGACGCATTAACCCCCACCACAAGGACCTTTTCCCCCTTTACTGCCTCAAGGAGTACCTGCAGTTCCATTGCCTGATTCATGCAGGGCTCACAGATGTGGAACAGACCCAGGACAATGACCTCCGAGCCGATATGTTGGGCAAGATCCACCCTTTGGCCCTGGATAGACTCAAGGGCAAATGAGGGGGCCTGATCTCCATTGCTGAGGACTTTTGCGAGCCCCAAATTCTCAGGACCGGCTAGGACAATGTAAGTCATCACGATGAATATCAGAAACTTTAGAAACCTCTGGGTCATGGTCTTGCCTTCCTCTGTGAGCTGGCCGGTTTTACATCTCCGGCTTAAGGAGGTGTTCCTTATATGTCCTATCTGGTTGAAAGATTTAGATCATATTATAGCGAGACTTCCTCCACATTTCAAGATGACGTTGACAAAAGAGCCCTCTTGGGATAAAAATAGGCCTATGCGGCAGATCCCAAAGATCGTTCCTGTTTTTGCTCTTCCCACGGTGGTTTTTTTTCCTAAGACCTATCTCCCGCTTCACATCTTTGAGCCTCGTTATCGTGAGATGATCAGGGATAGCCTCAAGGGCAGACAGGTGATTGCTATGGCCTTGCTCAAGGAAGGATGGGAGAAAAACTACTATGACACCCCCGAGGTCTACCCGATGGGATGTGTGGGCAAGATTGTTAAGACCCAGGCCCTGGAGGATGGAAGATACAATATTGTGCTCTACGGGCTGGCGAGGGTCCACCTCAAAGAGCCTTTTTTAGAAAGGAGCTACCGACAGTCCTGGATCGATCCTGCGCCGCCGATCGAACAGGGTGTCCAGTCCCTGAGTCCCAGTCTCAAAGAGGGACTCCTGGGACATCTGAAGGACTACGGGAAGTTGATCGGTGCCCAGCAGCAGATGGAACTTTTTCTGAAAGTAGAGATGGATGATGAGACCTTGGTCAATCTCTTTTCTTCCGAGCTTAATTTTACGGTGATGGAGAAGCAATTTCTATTGGAGGCCGAGACACTCTCCCAGCAGTGCAAGCGACTGATGGAGCTTATCCAGTTTAAGATCCACGAGGTAATGAGGGGACAGGCCTACAGTTAACAGTTAACGTGTAGACAAGGAGATCGCCATGTCAAAGGATAAAGAACTGGTGGGAGGGGAAACAGCCCCGGACTTTTCTCTAACTGCAAGCGATGGCCGAAAGATTTCCCTGAAGGATTTCAAGGGGAAAAAGCGCGTGGTTCTCTACTTTTACCCCAAGGATGATACACCGGGCTGTACGAAGGAGGCCTGCGGGTTTCGTGATAGTATCCAGGAATTTGATGCACAGGATGCGGTAATCCTGGGGGTGAGTCTGGATGATGAGGCCTCACACATAAAATTCATTCAGAAATATAATCTTCCCTTTACCCTGCTGAGTGATAACGATATCGAGGTGTCCAAGGCCTACGGTGTCTATAAGGAAAAAAATATGTATGGGAAGACCTATTGGGGGATAGAGCGCACCACCTTCATTATTGACAAGGCCGGCCGCATCGAAAGAATCTATCCCAAAGTGAAGGTCGAAAATCACATCGACGAGGTCTTGGAATCTCTAAAGTCAACTCGAGGTGGCCCACGAAATTGAAAAACCCGCCACTCGCCCTCTGAGGCTTGAAGTCACTTTAAACCTAATAAAGATTTGACAAATCAATAAATTGTGGATATATTATAAAGTTTAATAAATGAAGATATCCATGGAAATCCTACTCCGTAATATCCCCGTCGAAGGCCTTGAGTTGACCTACGAAGCAGACCCCGCACAACTTCAGCTTGTGGAGGAGGGGATAGGTTTCGAAGGGTTGATCCACGTCCAAGTGTCTATCTCCAAGCAGAAAGAAACCGTGTTCGTGACGGGTCACGCCGATGCGAAGCTCGTCTTGGAGTGCAGCCGGTGTCTGAAGAAACTCCCTTTTCCGCTGGATCTGGGGATTCAGGCGGAGTATCTCTCCAGGCCGTCTCTGCGTGGCCATGAGGAACACGAGCTCAAACCCGAGGAACTGGATGTCATTTTTTATTCAGGGGATTCCATCCAGTTTGATGACCTGATCCGCGAACAGATTCTCCTGGCGATTCCAATGCATCCTCTCTGCGCCCTTGCTTGTCGAGGGCTCTGTCCCCGCTGTGGCCAGGATCTCAATATCGGGGAGTGCCTTTGTGCCAGAAATGAGCCAGATCCACGTTTTTCAGTTCTGAAGCACCACTTTAAAAAATGAGCCTAAAAATAGAATCAGCAAAATCAGATCAGCGCTAGAATCCCTGCCTGCCCTGACCGTCCCCTGCCGGCCAGGCTGGGTCAGGCGGGCGGCAGGCAGGCGCTAGCGTGAGTAGGAGGTAAAAACCCAATGGCCAATCCAAAACATAAGATCTCGAAGGCCAGGCGAGACAAACGCCGGACACACAAAAAGCTCACCTTTCCCAGCCTCGGCTCCTGTCCTCAGTGTCATGAACCCAAGCTTCCACACCATGTTTGCCTCAACTGCGGCACTTATAAAGGTCGAGAAGTGATCGCAGTGAAGGAGGCCTCGTAACTTTGATCAAGATTGCATTGGACGCAATGGGAGGCGATGATGCCCCGGCCAGCATAGTGGCAGGTGCAGTGCAGGCGGTCAGGTCCTCCGATATTGAGGTGATCCTGGTGGGGGATGAGGGCGCAATCCGCCAAGAAGTCGTTCGGCACGGCGGAAAAGGCCTCCCCCTGAAGATTGTCCATGCGCCTCAGACCGTGGCAATGCATGAATCCCCTTCCTCAGTGGTGCGGAGAAAAAGGGACTCCTCGATTTGGATCGCCACGGACCTGGTGAGGCAGGGGGAAGCCTCTGCCGTCATCAGCGCTGGAAACACTGGGGCTGCCATGGCCACGGCCTTGTTTCTGCTGGGTCCACTGCGGGGGGTAGAGCGACCCGCAATAGGGACAGTCCTTCCCACACTGACTGGGGTCTCTCTCCTGCTAGATGTAGGAGCCAATGTGGACTGTAAGCCTCAGCATCTCTTACAATTTGCAGTGATGGGGCATGCCTATGCCGAGAGAATTATGGGTCGGCCTAGGCCGCGGATCGGGCTATTGAGTATCGGAGAGGAGGACACCAAGGGAAATGAGCTGACCAAAGAGGTCTTCAAAATGCTCAAAGACAGCCCCTTTAATTTCATCGGTAATGTAGAGGGGCGGGATGTCTATCTGGGCAGTGCGGACGTCATTGTGTGTGATGGATTTATCGGAAACATTGCCCTCAAGATCAGTGAAGGGCTTGCAGATACCCTCCTTAATCTCCTAAAACGAGAAATTTCTAAAAGCTTCATGGCAAGGATGGGCTACCTCCTTCTACGATCCTCCCTTGCCAACTTCCAGAGGAAGATGGACTACGCCGAGTACGGTGGTGCGCCCTTGCTGGGTGTCAATGGGGTGTGTATTATCTGTCATGGGCGTTCATCGGCCAGGGCGATCAAAAATGCCATCAAGCTCTCCAAAGAATTTGTGGACCGTGACCTGAATGGATATCTCCAAGGAGATATCGAGCGGTACGCGCTGGTCCTCAAATACGGGGAATCCTCCGGGTGATTCGCTCACTCATCATAGGCACGGGTTCCTACCTCCCCAAGAAGGTTCTGACCAATCTGGATCTTGCAAAGAGAGTAGAGACCACCGATCAATGGATCTTGGATCGGACTGGGATCCATGAGAGGAGGATCGCCTCAGATAAGGAGGCGGCCTCGGATCTTGCAGTGATCGCCGCCCAGAGGTCCCTGGAGATGGCCCGCGTCAATGCTGCCGAACTGGATTTGATCATCGTCGCCACGGCCACCCCCGACATGCTTTTTCCCTCTACCGCTTGCCTGGTCCAGGACCGTATCGGGGCGAGCCGGGCCTTTGCTTTTGATCTCTCTGCAGCCTGCTCCGGATTCCTCTATGCCCTGTCGGTGGCTGACCAGTACATCCGAAGCGGATCCGCCCGGACCGTCCTCATCATTGGGAGCGAGGTGATGTCGATGCTGATCGACTGGACCGATCGCAGCACCTGCATCCTCTTTGGCGATGGTGCTGGGGCGGCGGTCCTGAAGGCCCATCGTGCGCGGCGGGGAGTCCTCTCGACGCATATTCATTCAGATGGTTCCCTGTGGGATCTCATCTGTGTCCCGGGAGGGGGTTCCAGGGTCCCCCCTTCGAAAGAGACCCTTCAGAGGCGGCTAAACTTCTTGAAAATGAAAGGCAACGAAACCTTCAAGGTGGCGGTCAGGACCCTGGAGGAGGCCGCCCGTGAGGCCCTTGAGGCCAATCACTTCACCACAGAGGATCTTGACTATCTGATCCCCCACCAGGCAAACCTGCGGATTATTCAGTCGGTGGCCCAGCGCTTGGACCTACCGATGGAGAAGGTGGTGATCAATCTTCAGCATTATGGCAATACCTCTGCCGCTTCCATCCCCATTGCCCTCGATGAAGCCGTCAGGACAGGTCGGATCAAAGAGGGACACCTGATTTTGCTCGAGGCCTTCGGTGGAGGGCTGACATGGGGGTCGGCGCTGATCCGGTGGTGATAATTTCCTTTTCAACGACCAAGGCTTACAAAAAAGGCCTCTTATCAACCCATGATGGGGCGTCATGATTTTTCTTGACAAGGCCCCCCCAATTTGAGCAATATCAGGGAGGATAAGCTTCGGAAATGGCTAAAATCGCATGGCTCTTTCCCGGTCAGGGCTCCCAGTATGTGGGCATGGGGAGAGCGCTCTATGAGCGGTTTGAGGCAGCCCGTGTGGTGTACAAGGCTGCGGACTCGGCCCTGGGTTGGGAGGTCTCCCGGCTCTGTTTTGAGGGGACCGAGGAACAATTAAATCTTACCGCTAAGACACAGCCGGCCATCCTGACCACCAGCATTGCAGCCTGGAGGGTCTTGGAAGAGAGTGCGGGGGGCGGCGGGTCGGGGATTGTCGCCAAAGGTTGTTTTGTGGCTGGCCACAGCCTGGGGGAGTATACAGCCCTTGTCGTGGCGGGGGGATTGCGATTTATCGATGCTGTCAGCCTGGTGGAAAAGCGGGGCCAGTACATGCAGGAGGCAGTGCCCAAGGGCACTGGGGCCATGGTGGCCATCTTGGGTCTTGAGAATGACCAGGTCAAAGAAATCTGCGGGGAGGCATCGGCAGCCGGCGTGGTCTCGCCTGCAAATTTAAACAGCCCCGGGCAGGTGGTCATTGCCGGGGATCGTTCTGCTGTTGACCGGGCGGCGATGCTGGCCAGGGATCGTGGAGCCCGCAAGGTCATTCCCCTGGCGGTGAGCGTTCCGTCTCATTGTGCCCTGATGGAGCCGGCGTGCCAGCGTTTGCAGGGTGCGCTGGAATCGACACTATTTTCTGATCTCTCAGTTTCCCTTGTTAATAATGCCGGGGCCAGGGTACTGACCTCAGCAAAGGAGGTCCGCGAATCCTTGGTGACCCAACTGCGATCGCCTCTGTTGTGGGAGGATTCCATCCGGCTGATGATTGCCAAAGGGGTGGACACTTTTGTGGAGGTGGGACCGGGTCGTGTCCTCTCTGGCCTGGTCAGAAAGATTGATAGGAAGGCGGGGGTCTATAATGTGGAGGATGTGGAGAGTCTGGAGAAAACAGTGGAAGGGTTAAAAAGCTTATGGAATTAAAAGGCAAGGTGGCATTTATAACAGGAGCCGCGCAGGGAATCGGCAAGGCCATCGCGCAGATTCTGGCCGAAGACGGGGCAGATGTGGTGGTGGCTGACCTGGTCCTTGAAAAGGCACAGGAGACGGCCAAAGAGATTTCCGAGCGGGGCTCCAGGGCCCTGCCTCTCAAAATAGATGTGGCCCGATATCCGGAAGTCCGCGAGGCGGTGGACAGCGTCATGACCCAGTGGGGGAGGCTGGACATCCTGGTGAACAATGCAGGGATTACCCGGGATGCCCTATTGCTCAGGATGAAAGAGGAGGACTGGGACCTCGTCCTGGATGTAAACCTAAAAGGGACCTTTCACTGTACCAAGGCTGTTTTACCCTTGATGACCAAGCAACGCGGCGGCAAGATTGTGAACATTGCCTCTATTGTAGGTGTCATTGGGAATGCCGGTCAGGCAAACTACGCCGCCTCTAAGGCCGGCGTGATCGGTTTTACCAAGACGGTGGCCCGAGAATACGCCAGTCGCGGGATCAATGTGAATGCCGTGGCACCTGGATTCATCGAGACGCCTATGACCCACCGTCTTTCACCTGAAGTACGCGAAAACCTCTTTAAACAGATTCCACTGGGGAGACTGGGGACCGCTCAGGATGTGGCCCATGTGGTGGGGTTTTTAGTCTCGGAGAAGGCGGCTTATCTCACTGGCCAGGTCATTCATGTGAATGGTGGGATGCTGATGGTATGAAATAATTTATAAGGCGGGGAGCCGAGCGGAAAAAAGGCATATTTCGATTCGATGACTTTACGTATTCAAGAGGAAGGGAGGATTGGCTCATGAATGTGGAAGAGAGGGTAAAAAAGATCGTCGCGGAACAACTGGGTGTGGAGGAGGAGGACATTAACCCTGAGTCCTCTTTTGTCGAAGATCTCGGTGCGGACTCCCTGGACACTGTGGAGCTGGTGATGGCCTTTGAGGAGGAATTCGGTATCGAAATACCCGATGAAGACGCAGAAAAGATCCTCACTGTCCAAAATTCGATAGACTATATTAAAGAACGCATATAAAAAAAGTATAGAGTGAACTGTGAAGAGTGAGCAGTCGCTAGATCACTGAATCCTGCTCACTGCAAAGGTTTGGGGGTGATTTAACTGAAGCGAAGGGTTGCGGTGACGGGTGTGGGGTTAGTGACCCCGCTCGGGATTGGTGTGGAGAAGACCTGGCAGGCCCTGTGTGCCGGCCAGTCGGGGGTGGGCCGCATCACCCGGTTTGATGTCACCGACTTCCCTGTTCAGATTGCGGCCGAAGTAAAAAGTTTTGATCCAGCCGTGTACATTGATAAGAAGGATGTCAAGAAGATGGACACCTTCATCCACTACGCCATTGCGGCGGCCCTGATGTCCATGGAGGACGCAAGATACAAAGTGGGCCCGGAGAATGCGGACCGTGCTGGCGTCTATGTGGGATCTGGGATCGGCGGCCTCCAGGCGATTGAGGAATGGCACAAGGTGTTGCTGGAGAAAGGACCGAGGCGTATCACCCCTTTTTTTATCCCGATGACCATCATCAACCTGGCCTCAGGCCAGATCGCGATCAGGATCGGGGCCAAGGGGCCAAACTCCTGTGCAGTGACGGCCTGCGCCACCGGCAATAATTGTATCGGTGATGCCTTCAAGATCATCCAGCGGGGGGATGCCGATGCCATGATCGCCGGGGGGGCAGAGGCGGCCATTACCCCCCTCGGAGTGGCGGGATTTGCCGCCTCCAGGGCGCTCTCGACACGAAATGATCAGCCCCAGCGGGCCAGCCGGCCCTTTGACCTAGAGCGCGACGGCTTTGTGTTGGGCGAGGGGGCCGGAGTTGTCTGGCTAGAAGAGATCGAGTCAGCCCGCAAAAGGGGAGCCAGGATCTACGCGGAGATTGTAGGTTATGGGATGACGGCAGATGCTTATCACATCACTTCCCCTCCAGATGATGGGGCAGGGGCGGCCCAATGTATAAAGATTGCATTGTCCGATGCCGGTCTCTTGCCCAGGGACGTGGACTACGTGAATGCCCATGCCACCAGCACGTATGCGGACAAGATCGAGACGCTGGCCCTCAAGAAGGTATTTGGTGAGCACGCCCGAAAATTGGCCATCAGCTCAACCAAGTCCATGACAGGGCATCTCCTCGGGGCGGCCGGAGGAGTCGAGGCCGTTTTTAGTGTCCTGGCGATCGAGAAGGGTGTCCTTCCTCCTACGATTAATTATGAACACCCTGACCCCGACTGTGACCTCGATTATGTCCCCAACAAGGCACGCAAAACCCCAGTCAGAACAGTCCTTTCCAACTCCTTCGGCTTCGGCGGGACCAATGCCTGCCTCATTTTTAAAAAGTACGAGGGATAGCGTCCTTATAGCCAGAGCCCTTTCCCCAAAGTTATGCTCGAAAAAGATCTTGAAGAATTAGAGCATTGCCTGGATTATCATTTCACGAATCCCGCCCTGCTACTACAGGCCATGACCCACAAATCCTATCTCAACGAGATCCGGGAGCGCTCCCAGTCTGCATTTGGGGGCGACAATGAGCGCCTGGAGTTTTTGGGTGATGCGGTGTTGGATCTGATCATCAGCGAGGACCTCCTGCAGAATTACCCCGACACCCCGGAAGGGGAGCTTTCCAAGATGAAGGCCCGGATCGTGAGCGAGACAGCCCTGGCGAAGGTGGCTGGTCGGTTAAACATTGGGCGCTACCTCCGGCTGGGCCGCGGTGAAGAGATTACCCAGGGGCGGACAAAGCCATCACTGCTGGCGAATGCCCTGGAGGCCGTCTTGGCGGCCATCTACCTGGACGGGGGATTGAAGTCGGCCAGCCTGGTCATTCAGAGGATATTCAAAGACGAAATGCAGGAATTACTTGAGACCGGGGGATTTACCGATTACAAGACCGAGCTACAGGAACACTGCCAGCGCGACTATGAAATTCTCCCCACCTACACCATCCTGCGCGAATCTGGTCCAGATCACCAGAAGACCTTCGAGGTGCAGCTCTCCATCAAGGGCAAGGTTTACGGTCAAGGGGTGGGTCGAAGCAAAAAAGAGGCCGAGCAACAGGCCGCCTGCGAGGCCCTGGAAAAACTGAAGGCGGGTTAATACCTGAATCGCTTGCGGGACCATCGGCCTTTATAGAGGGTTTTGTCAGCAATCCCTGCCTTTTTGAATGCCATCTGCCGCTCGGCGCATTTGTTGCACATCCCACAGTGATACCCGCGCACAGGCTGAATACATGAGAAGGTCAGTTCCAGGGGAAGCAGCCGACCCCTTGTGATCACCTCAACTTTTGTTCGATGACGATAAGGGGTAATAATGGAGATGCGGGTGTCCAGGGCCTGTGAGGCGGATCTTTCAAATAAACGAAAGAATGTCCTGGAGCTGTCCTTAAAAGGATTACCTTTGAGTGGCCCCAGCGCCAATGTTCCGATGTGATTCATGGCACAGAAGAGGGTGGCCTTGCTGAGCAGGACAAGATTTCTGCCGGGGAGGTAGACGCTGGGGTCTTTCGCCTCATAGTCTGGGACATTACGGCCCGTGAGGCTCCAGTGTCCGTCATAAAGATCCTGCATGGGGAGTTTCAGGATCGTGAGCTTCTGGAGGGTATTCTTCCGATCCTGGATGGCCTTCAAAAATCGCCTCAGCCAGTACAATTCTGCCTTCTCCCACAAGAGCCCATTTTTGATATAGAGGGGATATACTCTGGTGTATTTTTGGGATAGATCACAGAGCAGGATGCAGCTATCTATTCCGCCGCTAGCTAAGACGGTAATTTCTTCACTTGTCTTTTTCACGATGCGCCATTTCTATCAGGACGATAGACGGCATAGGAGGTCTCTGTTTCCCAGAGCTTCACCTCAGTGACGGCAAAGCCCTTGGAAGCCGCATGCTCGAAGATGAGTCTGGCGATATTTTCGGCTGTGGGGTTGGCGTCCATCAGGTAACAGGGCTCCCCCAGGTCTGCCAGCGCCTTGGCAAGGGGATCATCCTTGCAGAGTAACATCTTGTGATCCAAAGCCTCATCAATCCAGGCCTTCAGGGTCCCCTTGATTTCCTCAAAGTCCATTACCATGCCGCGATGGTCCAGCTTCGGGGAGGTCAGCTC
>DATECO010000042.1:0-2547 GCA_035286865.1 Nitrospiria bacterium
CCGGGCATATTATAACTCTTGGATACGGAGAAGAACTCCACCCCGATATCCTTTGCCCCCGGAACCTGCAGAAAACTGGGGGCCGTATAACCGTCAAAGACAAGGTCTGCATAGGAGAGGTCATGAATGATCATTATGTCATTATCCTGGGCAAAATCAACCACCCTTTTAAAAAAACCGATGTCCACAACCGCGGTCGTGGGATTGTGCGGAAAGGAGATGATCAGCATCTTTGGCCTTGGCCGCATCTCCTTGTAGGCCCTGCACATGTCCTCAAAGAAATCGCTGTCCTCCCGGAGGGGGATGCTCTTGATCTCGCCGCCCACAATAATCACGCTATAGGGGTGTATGGGATACGTAGGATTAGGGGCCATGACGACATCACCCGGGTTGATCGTGGCTAACGCCAGGTGGGACAGCCCTTCCTTGGCCCCGATGGTGACCACGGCCTCTGTCTCAGGGTCCAGGTCTACATTGTACCTTCGCTTATACCAGTCAACGATAGCAGCCCTGAGTTTCGTGATCCCTTTGGATGCCGAATACCTGTGGTTCTTCGGATTCCGTGCGGCCTCTGTCAGTTTGTCCACTACGTGGGGAGGGCTTGCCAGATCGGGATTCCCCATCCCCAAGTCAATAATGTCCTCTCCCCGCCGCCTCGCCTCGATTTTCATCGAGGTCACGATGCTGAAGACGTAGGGTGGAAGCCTTTTTATCCTGCTGAACTCTTTCATAGGGTTCTCTACTCCGATTCTTATTGTAAATAGTCAAATTTTAAAGATTTTTCCTGTTATTGTCAAACAGAAAATAGCAGCCAAGATACCGGCTTACGGGGGATCAAGGACCTCTAACAGGAAGAGGATGCGGTCGTTATAATGGATTCACAACGAGAAGCGGCTGCGGTTTACACACCGGGCAATAGGGTTCACCTATCTCAAGCAGATAGACATGCCCACACTCAGGGCAGCATATACATTCATCTGCAGGTTGTCCACAGACAAGGCAACTCTCCATAGCATTTTTATTGTATCACATCTTAACGCAGAGGACACTTCCCCGAATATACTTTCAGATAGATTTTTATGTGAGGCAACGGGGGAAATCAGGGTAATCCCCCGGTCTATGATGGGTGGGGTCGTAGTCCCTGAGCGACTTGCCGGGAGCAGTTGGGCACCTGCCAAGACGAGCAGGTGGAGGGCAGTGCTTGAAGCCAGCCCTTGGGGCTGGAAGGCTTCCTCCCCTGAGAGTCTTAGACAGGTCAACTGCGGAGGCCAGGAGCGAAGGGACTACGACCCCACCCACCACCGGTGGCAATGCGAATCGAGTGAATCAGCATCACGAAGACTACGGCCGAAACTCCTGTTGACAGCAAAATCTTATCCTGCTACGTTAACTTCAGACATGCAAATTCATTATTAGGTTATCAGTACGCTTCACGGAGGGGATAGACATGGTTCTGACACAAGGTCGGTTAAAGATCATTGCTTTGGCGGGAATCGCTCTGTTGCTTGCCGGTCTGACTCAGTCCGGATGTTCCTCGATGTCCCGCACGCAGCAGGGGGTCCTGATCGGTGGTCTCGGAGGAGCGGCCGCAGGGGCCATGATCGGCGGAAAACATAGCGCCGGAAAAGGGGCGTTGATCGGCGGTATCCTCGGGGCCGCATCCGGAGGAATGATCGGGAACTACATGGACAAACAGGCCCAGGAACTGGCGTCTGTGGCCGATGTCCAACGGACGGAAGATGGGATCAGGGTCACGATGCGGGACAAGATCCTGTTCGCTACCGGTCAATCCATGCTGAAACCCGAATCGCGGAATGGTCTCCTCAAGATCGCCGAGGTCCTCAAAAAGTACGACAAGACCGAGGTCGCCATCGTGGGGCACACCGACAATGTGGGTTCGGCCTCTTATAATCAGAGCCTTTCCGAAAGACGGGCCAATTCCGTCCAGATCTTTCTGGTCAGTCAGGGCGTCAAGGCCAGCCGTATGAAAACGGTCGGAATGGGTTTCGATGAACCCGTGGTCTCGAATGAAACGCCGGAAGGGAAGGCCATGAATCGTCGGGTTGAACTTCATATCACCCCCGATCCGTCACTTGTACGTGACGCAGAGGCCGCTGGACAAAAAAAATAAATTTGTCCCCTTTTTATTTAATCTCTAAGACAACTTTTCCGCGGGGATGTCCCTTTTGCAGATACGATAAGGCCTCTCCCACCCGCTCCAGAGGGAATATTCTGTCAACATACACTTTGACAGCGCCCCGATCTACAAGTTCAGCCAATTTAGACAGGCGTCCGCTGGTAACCTGGGTGAATTGCGAGATCGCATTGACTCCATACTTTTCCATAAGTTCTTCCCGGGGCTGTTCCAACATAGAGACGATGATGCCGCCTTTCTTCAATACTTTGAAAGATCTTGCGTACGTGTCACCACCCACGGTGTCGAAGACCGCATCATAGTCGCTCAACAGGTCCTCGAAGGACTGTTTCCTGTAATCAATAACCTCGTCAGCCCCAAGGTCTTTCACGTACTTTATGCTATCCGTGCCT
>DATECO010000043.1:0-6892 GCA_035286865.1 Nitrospiria bacterium
CTCAAAGAGACCTTACAGTCCCGGCAGGATCAAAGGCTCTTTTTCGCCGGTCAGATTGTCGGGGTGGAGGGCTATGTGGAGGCGACTGCGATGGGACTCCTCGCGGGAATTAATGCAGCCCGCCTGGTCCAGAAGAGGCCCTTGGTTGTCCCCCCAGAGACCACGGCCCACGGGACCCTCATCACCTACCTCACCCGGAGTCAGCCAGGTCACTTTCAGCCCATGAA
Organism: Nitrospiria bacterium; assembly: GCA_035286865.1. Lineage (GTDB taxonomy): Bacteria > Nitrospirota > Nitrospiria > DATECO01 > DATECO01 > DATECO01. The sequence continues at coordinate 228 of DATECO010000043.1, forward strand.
TATCAACTTTGGGCTCTTCCCGTCACTGAACTGGAGTAGCCCCCAGAGGGAGCTCAGGCGGAGAAAGATCGTGGAAAGAGCCCTGAGTGATCTTGATCGATGGAAAGAGAAATACGCGATTTTGTCCGATACTTGAAGGTCGAGCGAGGGGCCACCGGGCACACGCTAAGAAATTATCAGTCTGATCTGAACCAGTTTTTAAAATTTATGACCGCTCCGGCTGAGGCGGAAGGCAGCATCCCTGCCCGGAGGGTTCTGGGTCTTGAGGAGATAGACCACCTGGGGATCCGATCCTACCTGGCAGATTTACATCGGCGTGGCCTCAAGAAGTCCTCCTTGGCCAGGAAACTGGCAGTCTTGAGGAGTTTTTTTAAATACCTCCGCCGAGAAGGCCTGCAAAAGGGTAATCCAGCCAGGTTGGTGAGCATGCCGAGGCAGGAGAGGCCACTGCCCGCTTTTCTGACAGTGGATGAAGCAGCAGCCCTGATGGAGAGCCCGACCGGGGATGATCGATTCATATTAAGGGACAGGGCGATCTTAGAGACCTTTTACTCTACAGGGATCCGGCTGAGTGAACTGGTGGGACTAAACAGAGAAGATATTGATTTTGATTCGGGTCTGGTCAGAATCCGGGGAAAAGGGAAAAAGGAGCGGATCATCCCGATCGGCTCCCAAGCCATCAGGGCCTTAAAAAAATACCTGGAAGAAGGTCACCATAAGGCGCCGGCCCCGGATGACCCCATCTCGGAAGGCCGGGCCCTCTTTTTCAACCGTTCTGGAGGCCGGCTCACGGCGCGTAGCGTGGCACGCATTGTCAAGCGGTATACGACTCGGGAGGGGATACCCCGGGTCAGCCCCCATGGGCTCCGTCACAGCTTTGCGACCCATCTTCTGGAGGGAGGAGTGGATCTACGGTCGATCCAGGAGCTCTTGGGTCACTCCAGTATATCGACAACCCAACGATACACCCACCTGAACGCGGATCAGTTGATGGCAATCTATGACAAGGCGCATCCCAGGGCGAAAAAGTAAATGGTCAGATGAGACAACCTATCATTCATGGGACGACCGTACTTTGCGTGCGGCACAAGGGAAAGCTGGCCATCGCGGCAGACGGCCAGGTCACGATGGGAAACACCGTGATGAAGGCCAATGCCCGAAAGATCCGCACGATGTACAATGACCAGGTCCTGACAGGATTTGCCGGGGCCACCGCCGACTCCCTCACCTTGTTTGAGAAGTTCGAGGCTCGGCTCCAAGAGTATCGGGGAAATCTCACACGGGCGGCCGTGGAACTGGCCAAGGACTGGCGTACCGACCGGGTCCTGCGCCGATTGGAGGCGCTGATGATCGTGGCGGACCGAGAGCACTCCTTTCTGCTCTCGGGTACCGGAGATGTGATCGAGCCGGAGGATGGCCTTCTGGCCATTGGTTCGGGCGGACCCTATGCCCTGGCTGCGGCGCGGGCCCTCATCCGGCATTCATCGCTGGAGGCCCCGGAGCTGGTCAGGGAGGCGATGCAGATTGCAGCCGGTCTCGATATCTATACCAATCAGGAGATCGTGGTGGAGGAGCTGAAAAGCTAGGAAAAAGATGGATGACACAAGAGAAGCGCAGCTAAAGATGAACAATCTCATCCCACGCCAAATCGTGGAGGAGTTGGACAAATACATTGTCGGGCAGAAAAAGGCCAAACGAATGGTAGCCATTGCACTACGCAATCGATGGAGACGGCAGCTCCTGTCGGAGGAGCTTAAGGATGAGGTCCTCCCCAAAAATATCCTGATGATCGGGCCCACAGGGGTCGGAAAGACCGAGATCTCTAGGAGGCTGGCCAAGCTCGCCGATGCCCCCTTTATCAAGGTGGAGGCTTCAAAATATACCGAGGTAGGGTATGTGGGTCGGGATGTAGAGTCCATGGTCCGGGACCTCGTGGAGCTCGCCGTGAACATGGTCAAGGCCGAACACAGTCAGAAATTGCAGGATCGGGCGGCCCGGATGGGGGAGGAGCGGTTGCTGGACCTCCTGCTCCCACCCCCCCAGATCAAACCGCCCCCTGGGGTGTACGATGAATCCCGGACTGATTACGTCAGCCCATTACCCTCAGACACCTATGATCAGACCCGCGAGAAGCTTCGACAGCAGCTACGGGAAGGAAAGCTCGATGAGCGCACGGTGGAGATCGAGAGCAAGGAAAAGACGATGCCGATTGGGGTGATCTCCAACGTGGGCATGGAGGACCTGGAGATTAACCTCCGGGAGATGTTCGGTAATCTCTTCCCGGGCAAAAAAAAGCGACGCCGGATGAAGGTACCCGAGGCGCTGGCCTTTCTGACCCAGGAGGAGGCCAGCCGGCTTATTGATATGGATGAAGTGGTGCGAGAGGCCATCCGGCGTGTAGAGCAGTCGGGGATCATCTTTCTGGACGAGATCGATAAAGTAGCCGGTCGTGAAAGGGGAGGTGGCCCTGATGTCTCCCGGGAAGGAGTTCAGCGGGACCTCCTGCCCATCGTGGAGGGGTCTACGGTCAACACCAAGTACGGGATGGTCCGTACCGGTCATATCCTCTTCATCGCGGCCGGGGCATTTCACGTCTCTAAGCCATCGGACCTCATCCCTGAACTCCAGGGCCGCTTTCCTTTGAGGGTGGAGCTGGAACCCCTGGGTAAAGATGATTTTGTCCGGATCCTGAAGGAACCTAAAAATGCCCTGATCCGCCAGTATATCGCCCTGCTGGAGACGGAGGGGATCACGCTGGAGTTTACCGAGGACGCCATCGAAGAGATTGCGTCTATCGCGGTGCAGGTCAATGAACGAACCGAGAACATCGGGGCGCGGCGGTTGTTCACCATCATGGAGAGGCTGCTAGAGGAGATCTCCTTCGAGGCACCACAGCTTAAAGAAAAGAAGATCGCCATAGACGCCAAGTACGTGAAGGAAATGCTGAGCGAAATCGTCAAGGATGAGGATCTAAGCCGCTATATCTTATGAGGAGCCTATCCATGAATGGCCATCTGCTGCGTTCTCGGTCGCTCGGCAATCCTCATATACTTTTCTGTACACTCCGGTTGCCTTGCTCCCTGCGGCCTTGCATCTGGGCCATTCTTGAACAGGCTCAAAACTATCGTTCTGGGGAAATATTTCTATGAGGAGACAGATCGATAAGGCCAACACCCTGATCGAGGCCCTCCCCTACATCCGGGCCTTTTCCGGCAAGTCCCTCGTGATCAAGTACGGCGGGAAAGCCATGGTCGACCGCGAGCTCAAGGAGCAATTCGCTGCGGATGTGGTCCTGATGAAGTATGTCGGTGTGAATCCCGTGGTAGTCCATGGCGGTGGTCCCCAGATAAGCCTGATGATGAAGCGATTAGGCAAGGAACCTACCTTTGTGGAGGGGGTGCGAGTGACGGACGCTGAGACCATGGAGATCGTGGAAATGGTCCTGGGCGGGGTGATCAATAAGGAGATTGTGGCCCTGATCCACCGTCAGGGGGGGAGGGCCGTAGGGATCACAGGAAAGGATGGAAGGCTCATTACGGCCAGACCTTTGAAGTCCATTGGGCCTCACCGAGAGTCTGCCTCAGCCAGAGGCCTGGGGCTGGTAGGGGAGGTAGAGTTGATCGATCCTCAGGTCCTGGCCAGTCTGGAAGAGGCACGATTTATCCCGGTCATCGCACCCGTGGGCGTGGGAAAGGATGGAAAGACATACAATATCAATGCCGATTCGGTGGCCGGTGCCATCGCGGCATCCCTCAAGGCCGAAAAACTCCTGATCCTTACGGACGTGTCCGGAATCTTAGATGATCAAAACAAACTCCTCCCCACACTCTCTAGAAAAGATCTGTCCAGGTTGATTAAGCGTGGTGTGATTCAAGAGGGGATGCTGCCCAAGGTCCAGGCCTGCCTCACTGCGCTAGAAGGCGGTGTTTCCAAGACCCATATCATCGACGGCCGCACCCGCCACGCCCTCCTGTTGGAAATCTTCACGGACAAGGGAATCGGGACAGAGATTGTGGCCTAAGCCCGCCAGCTTAATTCAACGCTCAAAAATGTCCCAGATGCAAGGCGCCTCGAGAACCATAGCGGAGCGTACAAACAAGTACATGAGCAATGGAAGCGCAGCGGCAACGCAGCAGATGGGCATTTTTCAGCGTGAAGTGGGGAAAACAAAACACCGGCGGCTATATGCCGCCGGTGTTTTTTGTGTGGATCAGCACGAGAGGGGTATTACACCTTTCGCACGTTAACAGCCTGGGGCCCCTTGGGCCCACTGGTGACCTCAAACTCTACTTCCTGTCCCTCTGCGAGGGATTTAAACCCCTCTCCAGTAATGGCGGAGTAGTGCACAAAGACGTCGGATCCACCTTCTTGGGTGATAAAGCCGTAGCCCTTGCTGTCGTTGAACCACTTCACAGTTCCTTTAGCCATATCCATAGTTCACCCCCTTTTGCCGTTGGAACTTCCTCTTGTATGAGGAGTAGAGCCCGGTGTCAGCATAACCAGACTCGATGGTGGGATCGCAAGCCCGGTTTTCCCATTGACCACAGCTTAAAAAAAAACCACAAAGCGGATCGCTTTGTGGTTCCTTTCAACAACGGGTTAAACCAAAACAAAACAAACCCACAATCGAAAATTAATATAACATACGCTGTGAGGCTTGTCAATCTTTTTTTTTAAAAAAATTCTCTTAAAAAAATTACGTCCCAGCCCGCCCACTTCTCCGCGCTTTCCCCAGCTTAAGCACCGCTAACATTTCATTGTGCACCAGGCTATTGGTGGCCAGGATCTCACTGGAACGGATCGAAAAGCGGCCACCCTTAAAGTTTGTCACCCTTCCCCCGGCCTCGGTCACCATAAGGCTACCGGCCGCCATGTCCCAGGGTGAGAGATTTAATTCCCAGTAGCCATCAAATCGCCCCATGGCCACATAACAGAGATCCAGGGCGGCTGACCCTGTACGCCTGACCGCTTGGGCTCTGTGACTGAAATTAATGAAGTGTCTGAGGTTTTCCCGGAGGGACGGCCAGTTAAATCCTGTCACCACCAGGCTATCCATTAATTTTCCGACCTTGGAGACAGAGAGGGGCCGATCGTTCAGAAAGGCCCCCCGCCCCCTCTCGGCCAAAAACATTTCTTCATGTAAGGGATCATAGACCACCCCAAGGACCACTTGGCCCCTGACCTCAAGCCCGATCGAGACACAGAAAAATGGGAATCCGTGGGCATAGTTGGTGGTCCCATCCAGGGGGTCCACATACCACCTGATCCCAGCGATTTTGCCCTTTCCGTGACCTTCCTCCGCAATGATCTGATGTCTGGGGTATTGGCCGTGGATGATCCTCACAATGGCCTCTTCCGCCAGGTGATCCACCTCCGTGATGAGGTTAAACTTCCCCTTGTACCCGATCTTCAACTTGCGTCCAAGGTTCCCCCTAATAATTTTCCCTGCGGCTAGGGCCGCCTCTATTGCAAGATCTTTGTATTCTTTCATTTCAAAAATCCGTTATTCGTTAATCGCTATTCGTTATTCGTTCTCATTTTTCACGTTTAACGTATAAGGATTAACGTCCTTAATTATTTAGTACGTGCGCTCTTGGGGAGGATGGCGCGTTATGGTGACGGGGAGGGTATCGAGCCTGGGACCGGAGCTTGTGGAATAGGCCAGGGTATGCACAAGCCAGCGCTGATCATCACGCTTGGGAAAGTCCAATCGGTAATGCGCCCCACGGCTTTCCTCCCGGAACAGGGCGCTCTCCGTAATGACGCGTGCCAGTTCATACACGGAGCCCAATTCGAGGGCAGCCGTCAGCTGCATATTGAAGATACGTCCCTTATCCTGCAGAGCGACCTGGTCAACTCGCTTTCTGAGATCCAGTAAGCATTCCCTCGCCTTTTCGACCTTTTCCCGGGTCCGAAAGATCCCCACAAACTGGTTCATCGTCCTTCCAAGTTCCTCACGAACTTGCCAGACCGGCTCTCCCTTCGTCCGTTCCATGAGATGACGGATCCGCTCCTGATCCTGTGTCAGGGCCCTCCCGGAGGGTTCCATCTTTCTGATTCCTTTCGCCCGCTCCGCGGCCCTCATCCCTGCCCGCTTCCCGAACACCACCGTTTCCAGCAGGGCATTGCCTCCCAGTCGGTTGGCCCCATGGACACTCACACAGGCACACTCCCCTGCGGCATACAGGCCCTCGATGGCAGTCTCGGCCCACGCATTGGTCTTAATCCCTCCCATGGAGTAATGGACCCCTGGGGTGATCGGCACGGGGGCCTCGATCATGTCCACCCCAATATAGGTCAGGGCCAATTCACGGATCTGCGGCAGCCGTTCCAGGATCCGCTGGCGACCTAAGTGGCGCACATCCAACAGCACACAGCCGTCCAGCCCGCGTCCCTCATCGATCTCCTGCTGCTCTGCCCTGGACACGACATCTCGACTGGCCAACTCCATCTTGGAAGGGGCATAGCGTTGCATGAATCGCTCGCCCTTTGAATTGATGAGATAGCCCCCCTCTCCCCGGGCCGCCTCGCTCAGCAAGATACCCGTGCGCTTTAAAGTTGTGGGGTGAAACTGGACAAACTCCATATCCATCAGAGGTGCCCCGGCCCGATAGGCCATACTCATGCCATCGCCGGTATTGATCAGGGCATTGGTGCTGATCCCA
>DATECO010000044.1:0-2678 GCA_035286865.1 Nitrospiria bacterium
ATCTCTGTTTTTCATGCGTTTCATCAGATCTTTCTGTGTGGCAGTAGTTTTTTTTAGGTCTATCACCGCATCCTCCTTTCTTTTTGAGCAGAATTTTCAGTATCCCCGAACCTTTGCCTTAGGAGGCAGGTCCAGACCCAGATCCTCAGCCATGACCTTGTAGCAGGTATAGCCCTGAGCTGAAAAGGCGCCCCCTGAGGGAGGCCATCCTGAGCCGGTTCCATACAGACCCTCGATTGGGGTAGAGTGCCGGGCAAGTTCAGGGATCGGTCTCCATCTCCCCGTCTGACTTGGGATCTGATCCAGCACCGCCCAGTTGCCCGTGGGCGCCATATTTGTCAGCCGGGCGCAGTGGAAAGGGCTCTGGGGGGTATAGCCGATCACATTGTCCCAAGTCATATTGGGGGCGACCTTCCCCAGCAGGTCGATTACATAATTGGCATGGCGTTTATGGTATTCCCGCCACTCCTTCTCCGTCCTCTTGTCCGCCCCTAATACAAAGTCTTCGGTCAGAATTGACCACTTCCCTTCCGGCACCCGGGCAAGGTCACCGCCTGAGGCAGGGTGGGAGCAGACTGCCAGGTTGGGTTCCTCGCACTCCATCCCCAGCTTTCGGAAGGCATGGTTTCTGATCAGCGCCTCCGGATCCTTGGTACCGATGGTCATCCAGCCTATCCGGTCAACATCGGGATTGATCTTGCACGATTCGGCAAAGTGGGGGGCCTCATGCAATGCCCAGGTGTACCAGGTAATCACGACCCGCCATTTAGAAAGATTGGCCACCCTCCTCCTGATCCGCCAGTCCCACATATCGGGCTCCGTAAGCTCGAATACAAGCTGAGATGGCTGAAGGGTAGAGATCACGGCTTTCTTCGCCTTGATCTCCGTGCCGTCAATAAGCCTCACGCCTGTGGCACGTCCGTTCTCAACCAGGATCTTCTCCACCTCATGCCCAACATAACTCTTTCCTCCTTCCTCAATAAAGCACTTATAGGCAGCATGGGCAACAGTATGGGTTCCCCCGTAGGCGCCGCCATATTCCATCATACCCATAAAGGCGATAAGAAAGGCGAGTCCCGCACCGTTGAGATCAGGTGGAAGCCCAAGCCAGCTATGGGTAATCCGGAGCAACCCGGCCACCAAGGCATCGCTTTCAAACAGATCCCTGCCCACCTCGATCGGCGATCTCAAGATGAAACTGGGATCAATGCCCAAAGCCTGCATCTTTGGATGGGCAAGGAGCTTCTCCGATTCGTCCAATTCCCATACCTGCTCGGGATATTTCAAGGCCGGGGTATTAAAACATCTCCTGAATGTGGCGTCTCTCCCCACCGTGTCCCACATGTCCCAGATCGAAAGCCAGGTATCGGCATCCCTCTGACTGAGCCGGCCAAGGGACCTGGCAGTCTTCTCCTGATTTGGATCATAAAAAGGGCTATACAACAAGTATTGCTCATTGTCCTCCAGAAATACCCCGCCACCGACCACATAGTGAGGAACAAATTTGTACCCCCGCTCATTAAAGGGAAAGTCTTGTTCCAAGATCTCAGTGTAGAGCCAGGTAAGGTAAGTGGAATGATGGTCGGCAATAAACCCCGGTGCAGGGGACTCCTCGCTTGACCAGCCGCCTCCAACTTCATGCCTCTTCTCAAAGATGCCCACACTCAGGCCTCCATATTTCTGGAGATACATGCCCGCTACCAGGGCTTTGTTTCCCCCTCCTACAATAACTACATCAAAACTTGCATCTGCCATTACATCCTCCTTTCTTTCGCCAACTTGCACTAAAAATAAGGTAACTACCCAGAGGCAGACACAGACGATTAAAGTCGTTGCGCCTACTTACTGCTTAACTTAATAGGTGCTTTAATAGCCATGTTACGTCCAGCGAAAGGTTTTGCGGAGTTGTCAATGCTAATAGCGATAGTAATCGGGCTTGAAAGGGCCATCTGTCGGTACGCCGAGATAATCGGCCTGTTTTTGAGTCAGGGCGGATAGCCCCACGTCAAGGCGGGCAAGGTGTAATCTTGCCACCTCTTCATCAAGCTTTTTCGGCAGGGTATAGACCCCCGGTTTCATTGGCTTTGATGCCAATTCTATCTGGGCCAGGCATTGATTGGTAAAGCTGGTGCTCATCACGAAGCTGGAGTGTCCCGTTGCGCAACCCAAATTAACAAGCCGTCCTTCGGCCAGAACTATGATGGAACGACCCGATTTAAGGAGCCACTTGTCCACCTGGGGCTTGATATTAGTTTTTTTGCAATCCCCATTGCTCTCCAGGTAGTGCATGTCGATTTCGCTGTCGAAATGCCCGATATTGCACACAATGGCCTCGTTCTTCATCATTTCCATGTGCGAACCCGTGATGACATCGCAGCAGCCGGTGGCGGTCACGAAAATATCCCCCGACTTTACCAAGTCATCGAGCGTCTTCACTTCATAGCCCTCCATTGCCGCCTGCAGGGCGCAAATAGGGTCTATCTCGGTGACGGCCACCCGCGCGCCGAAACTGCGCATGGACTGGGCGCAGCCCTTGCCGACGTCCCCGTATCCGCATATGACCACGCACTTGCCGGCCACCATAACATCGGTAGCCCTCTTAATGCCGTCGGCAAGCGATTCCCTGCATCCGTAAAGATTGTCGAATTTTGATTTTGTGACGGAATCGTTCACATTAA
>DATECO010000045.1:0-8891 GCA_035286865.1 Nitrospiria bacterium
CATGGACCGCCTGTCTGTTTCGAAGATCGGCCTGATAGACGATTACTTTTGTACCCTGAGTCCTGATTTGCTTGGCAACCTGTTCGGCCTCATGCGGATGGGAATGGTAGTGTACTATGATCTGGTCGCTCCGGTGACCGAATGCAATGGCCAGTTCACGACCCAGTCTGCCCGATGCCCCTGTGATCAGGACCACGCTCATATAATGCCCAGCCCTTTTCCCACTTTTTGCAAGACCTCCAGGGCAAAGTCCAGATCTCCACGTGTATGGGTCGACATCAGGCTGGTCCTGATTCTGGCCATTCCCTGTGGGACTGTGGGAGGCCGAATGGCTGGGGCAAAGACCCCACGGGCCAAGAGCTGATTGCTCATCTCCAGGGCCAAGCCGGTTTTGCCCACCAGTAGGGGTATAATCGGGGTCTCGCTTTGCAGGGTATTATAACCCAGTGCCTTGATCCCGTTTTCGTAGTAATTTCGATTATCCCATAGCTGGTGGCGGATTTGTGGCTCCTTTTCGATGAGGTCCAGCGCTACAAGACTGGCAGCGGCGAATGCAGTGGGGAGGGAAGTCGTGTAGATATAGGATCTTGAACGGTTGATCAGGTAGGTGATCAGTTCATGGCTGCCTGCTACATAGGCACCGAAGGCACCTATGGCCTTGCTCAGTGTCCCCATCTGGATGGGGACCTGGCCCTCCAGACCGAAGTGTTCGATCGTCCCACGCCCTGTCGGGCCCAGGACTCCGGTCGCATGGGCGTCATCCACCATCACCATGGCGTCATGTCGTTTGGCCAGTTTCACAATTTCGGGGAGCGGGGCCAAGTCCCCATCCATGCTGAAGACCCCATCCGTGACGATTAGGATGCGCTGGCCCGGTGAGACCCGTTCGAGCCTGCGGGCCAAGGATCGGGTATCCCTGTGCGGAAACACCCTCAAGGTTGCTCTGGACATCCGGCAGCCATCGATAATACTGGCATGGCTGAGACGATCCACAAAGACCAGGTCGCCATCCCCCAGAAGAGCCGAAAGTATCCCCACATTTGCCATATAACCGGTGCTGAAAATTAGCGCGGCCTCTGTCCCCTTGAATCGGGCCACTTTCTCCGCCAATTCTTGGTGCAGCGTCGTGTGGCCCGAGATTAAGGGTGATGCCCCCGCGCCAATTCCATAGCGATGGATTGCATGAATCACTGCCTCCTTGATCTGGGGGTGTGTGGCCAAACCCAGATAATTGTTGGACGAGAGGTTGAGGTAGGTCTTTCCCTCGATCACGATCCGGCCGGACGATGCCGATTCAACCTGCCGCAGTCTACGCAATAAACCCTTGCGGCGTAGCGTCTCGATTTCCTCCTCGAACATAGGCGATCAATATACACCAGGCCTGTTAATTGTTCAATACTCGAATGTCCTCCAAAAGTTTCTACGATGCGGTGACAAAGCCCGATGCTTCCTTTATTTCGGGCCATGGAAGTATAGCCAAAGGCTTGACAATGTATTGGCCAAAGGTTAAAATAAGTGCATAGATTAATAAACAAGATCTTAGATTTGTACTGGGTGCATAGTGATCCATGCATCCGCAGTGGGCGCCCAAGCCAGATCCGCAAACTAGATCGGGAGGGGAAGCATGTTCGAGCGATTCACAGATCGGGGAAGAAAGATCATCATCCTGGCCAGAGAAGAAGCCGAAAGACATCAAAATGATTATCTCGGCACGGAGCATTTAGTACTGGCTATCCTCAGGGAAGGAGATGGAGTGGCCTTAGCCGTGCTTAAAAAAATGGGGCTTTCGCCCGAGCAGGTTAGGTTGGAGATCGAGAGGAATCTGCCTGGGGGCAGCAGCACCATGACCTTTGGGGAAATTCCCTTTACCCCCAGAGTGAAGAAAGTGATCGAGTTTGCGATTGAGGAGGCCAAACTGCTAGGACATAATTATATTGGTAGCGAACATCTTCTTCTGGGATTATTGCGTGAGGAGGAAGGGATGGGGGGTAGAATCCTGAGGGCCCTCGGTGCCAACCTACTCTCGGCCCGCCAGTTGACAATTAATCTTCTGAAAAAGTCCCCAACCCGGGAAAAGGATAAAAAGAGTAACACGCCGGCCCTGGATGAGTTTGGCCGTGACCTGACCCAGCTGGCGACGGAGGGGGCCTTGGACCCGGTGATCGGTCGTACCGATGAGATCGAACGCGTCCTCCAGATCCTTTGTCGCAGGACCAAGAATAATCCTGTTCTGATCGGCGAATCAGGGGTCGGAAAGACCGCAATTGTAGAAGGTCTTGCCCAACGAATCGTGAACCTGGAGGTGCCTGACAATCTCCTCAACCACCGGGTTATTGCCCTGGATCTGGGCTCCTTGGTGGCCGGGACAAAGTACCGGGGACAATTTGAGGAACGGCTCAAGGTGGTCATGAAGGAGATTGTGAATGCGGGTAATGTCATTATCTTCATTGATGAGCTTCATACGCTGGTGGGTGCAGGGGCGGCGGAGGGTTCGATTGATGCCTCCAATATGCTCAAGCCCGCTCTGGCCAGGGGGGAGGTCCAGTGCATCGGCGCCACCACCCTGGATGAATATCGCAAACACATCGAGAAGGATGCTGCCTTAAAGCGGCGTTTCCAGCCGATCCATGTCCAGCCACCTAACATCGAGGAAACCATCCGAATTATCCGTGGGCTGAAGGATCGCTATGAGGATCACCATAGTGTGCAGATCTCTGAAGACGCCATCGTGGAGGCGGTACGACTCTCGGATCGCTATGTGACCGATCGTTTTCTCCCGGATAAGGCCATCGACGTGATTGACGAGGCCGGTTCCCGGGCTAAGCTGATGGCTTATTCGCTTCCGCAGGAGTTAAGGGCCTTGGAACAAGAGCTCAAGAGGGCGTCGAAGGAGAAAGACCTTGCAATTCGTTTGCAGAACTTTGAGGAGGCGGTGAAACTCCGTGAGGAAGAGGAGCGGCTCAGGCGGCTGTTGGAAGACTCGAAGCGGGAATGGAAGAAGAATCAAGAAAAATACCGACCCACCATTGCAAAGGAAGAGATCGCGTATGTGGTCTCCAAGATGACGGGGATCCCCTTGCAAAAGCTGGAAGAGGCAGAGTCCCAGAAGCTTCTAAACATGGAGGCAGAACTCCACAAGCGAGTGGTAGGGCAAGAGGAGGCCATCACCGCGGTGTGTTGTGCTATCCGGCGTGCTCGGGCCGGACTCAAGGGCGAGCGGCGGCCTGTAGGATCCTTTATTTTCCTCGGCCCCACGGGTGTGGGCAAGACCGAACTAGCCAGGACACTGGCCGCATTTTTATTCGATGACGAGAATGCCCTCATCCGTATTGATATGTCAGAGTATATGGAACGGTTTAGCAGTTCCAGGCTCATCGGTGCGCCTCCGGGGTATGTAGGCTACGAAGAGGGAGGTCAACTCACTGAGAAGGTAAGACGCCGGCCCTATTCGGTGGTGCTATTTGATGAGGTTGAGAAAGCACATCCGGAAATCTTCAACATGTTGCTCCAGGTGCTGGATGATGGGTGTCTCACAGATAGCCTGGGACGCAAGGTAGACTTTAAGAACGCAGTGGTGATCATGACCTCCAACATCGGGGCCAGGATGATTGATAAAGGGACGGCCCTGGGCTTTCGTCAGGACGCAGAGGTGGATCAGCATGCCAGGATGAAGGAGGATATTACCTCAGAGCTTAAGAAGACCTTCAACCCCGAATTCCTCAACCGGATTGATGAGGTCGTGATCTTCCATACGCTGGACAAGAAACATCTGATGAAGATTGTGGACCTTCTGATCAACGAGGTCAATCTGCGCGTGGTGGATCGTGGTATCCATATCGAGGTTAGTGCGGAGGTGAAGAAGTGGTTGATCAAGGAAGGGTATCAGCCTAACTACGGGGCACGGCCCATGAGACGATGCGTCCAGAAAAACATTGAAGATCCCCTTTCAGAGGAGATTCTGAAGGGGAGGTTCAAGGACGTGAAAAATATCAAGGTGGTCCTGAAGGATAACACCCCGGCCTTTGAAGAGCAAGAAGCGATGGCCGGGGTTTGAAGAAGGCAGACATCAGGTTTTGCCTGGGGCTGCCGCGGGGCCTGGAGGCATCGGAGGAGCTACTGCACCGCACGGGCCCCCAGATAGCAACGAAGGGCAAATGAGCATCGTCAACGAGGCCCTCAAAAAAGCCTCCAGGGCCAAGGATCGAACAGAACAGCGCAAATTTTTCCAGCAAGAACAGTGGGTCCTTTCGGTCACCGCTCTGAAATGGAGGAGATCGCTTCTTTATGGCGGGGTGACTTCAGCAATCATCGTCATCGCTGTTTTCTCCTGGTGGGCCCTGCAAAAATTACCGATTAGTCAAAAAGGTTTAACACTTACTGGAGGGGCAATTCACACTCTGGCTCCTTCTCTCGCCTCGATGCCAAAGACTTCCGCGCTTCAGCCTGATATCTCAGAGACCCAAGCATCCAAAATCTCCGATCATTATCAGAGAGGTCTTGCACACTATAACGAAAAGCGGTTCAACGAGGCAGAAAAGCAGTTCACGGCAATTCTGGCGGTAGACCCCAACCAGGGGGTTGCTCATAACAATCTGGGCCTGGTTTATCACGCGCAGGGAAGGGATAAAGAGGCCGTGATAGAATATCTGGCGGCCCTTAGGATCAATCCTAGCCTTGCGGAGGCCATGAATAATCTGGGTCTTTTGTATGACCAACAAGGCCGTGCAGAAGAGGCAGTGAATCTCTATGAACGGGCTTTGAAGATAAACCCTGATTATTCCGAAGCACATCTCAATTATGCGATCATCCTGGAGCGACTGGGTTATCTGGAGGAGGCCAGAAAGCACTATCAAAGCTTTCTCTCCCTTCCTCCCGGCAATCTGGGTGATGTCGTTGCCAGTGTACAGGCTCGTTTGCCAAACCTTCCCTAATCCAGAAAACCAAAAACCGGGGACTAGAGATTGAGATCTCTAGGATTGACATGTTAATCCTGGGTATTGAAACCTCATGCGATGAAACCGCTGCGGCCATCGTGAGGGATGGCTGTGAACCACTTGGAGAATGTCTCTCCTCCCAGGTCCATCTCCATGAAAGGTACGGTGGCGTGGTCCCCGAGCTGGCCTGCCGAGGCCATGTGACGTTGATTGACCGGGTGGTGAGACAGGTTCTGGAACAGTGCGGACTTTCCCTCTCTCAGCTGGATGCTATTGCGGTAACGCAGGGCCCGGGCCTGATCGGGGCATTACTGGTGGGGATTGCCTTTGCGAAATCACTTGCCTATGCACGTCGTCTCCCCCTAGTGGGCATTAATCACCTGGAAGGTCACCTGTATGCGATCTGCCTAGAGGGCAAAAAAATTCAATTTCCATGTGTGGCCCTGGTGGTTTCGGGTGGCCATACCCACCTCTTCTATCTGCGACAGGCAGGTGATTATCGCCTGATTGGTCAGACCTGTGATGATGCTGCCGGCGAGGCCCTTGATAAAGCGGCCAAGTTGTTGGGCCTGGGTTATCCTGGAGGGCCCATCCTGGATCGGCTGGCAGCAGGGGCCGATCCAGCCCGGATCGCCTTTCCCAGGGCCATGCTCGGACCAGGCAGTCTAGATTTCAGCTTCAGCGGCCTGAAGACCTTTCTCCTCAGATATGTCAATGCACACCCCTCAGAGGTGCAAGAACAGCTTGCCGATATCGCTGCCAGCTATCAGCAGGCCATTGTGGATGTCTTGGTTGAAAAGGCACTCCGCGCGGTTCAGGCGTTTCGCGTTGATTCTGTGATTGTTGGGGGAGGTGTGGCTTCCAATACGGTCCTGCGAAGGCAGATGGAAGAGTCAACTCGCCGGTCCGGGATTCAGTTGCTTTTGCCTCGGCCCGACTACTGTACCGACAACGCCTCGATGATCTCGGCCGCGGCTTATCACCAATTGGTGCAAGGCAAAACCCACGGCATAGAACTGGATGCGTGTGCGAACCTCGTGTTGGGTGGATGAGAAGTTATTAATAGGACAAAAATACAAAGCGTACTGCAAAAAGCTTATTCTCGCGCTTCCGCGACCCTTCGGGTCAGCGCTCGAATCAGCTAGCAGGGATAGGAGGAGAGTATGCCAGTCTATATTAGCCTTGTTAAGTTTACACGTGAAGGCTTGATGACCCTCAAGGATGAGGGAATCAAGAGATCTGATAAGGTCAAGGCCACCATCGAATCGCTGGGTGGTAAGTTGCTTGACGCCTATTACTGCCTCGGGCCCTATGATGTGGTAGCGGTCCATGAATTTCCGAACACAAAGGCGGCCATGAAGGCAGCGGTACTCAATGCCTCACTGGGATCCATGCAGATCACCACCATGCCGGCGGTTTCACGAGACCAGTGGCGCGAGATCCTTAAAGAGCTCTGGCCGAAAGGTAAATAGGCTGATCGAATTCTGTGAGCATTTTCTGGGGGATGGGTGCATTCGTCCCTTCCCCTATGATTTTTTTTAGCTGTGTCCTCAGGGTTCAGAGGGCTGTAGGGGAGATGATGGAGAAGATCATTCTGGAGGCGATCGGAGCGACAGGATTTGTGATGATCCTGGTCGCATTCACCTTAAATGCCGTAGGCCGGATGGAACACGGGGGATATTCTTATGGCCTCCTGAATGCAGTGGGAAGCATCATCCTGGCCTATTATGCTTACATGAATCATGTAATGGTCTTTGTCGCTTTGGAAGTGGTCTGGGCGGCAGTTGCGATCTGGGTATTGGCCCAGAGGTCTCGTCGCCCGGCAGAGGCAGGACATTGACAGCCGCGTCCCATCTTCTATATGATGGGGAGTAGTGTTTATCATATATGGCGGCGTACCCAAGTGGTTAAGGGAGCAGTCTGCAAAACTGCGATGCAGCGGTTCGAATCCGCTCGCCGCCTCAGGACTACTTACTGCCTGACTGCTGTGCCTGAGACAAACACACCGCCACCTGTGATGTTGGCGAAGGTCGCCACCTCCAGGCTCCGGGAGAACTGAATCTCATAAGCCTCGCCACTGCTTGTAAAACTTAGCGTGCCTCTTCCAAATAAATCGACGCTTAAGGTTCCTGTATCGTTTACCGGGGTGTCTCCTGTGCAGGTGTGGTTGGTCCGGGTCATTGACACAGAGCCATCGGCATTGATAGTTATTGTGCCTGCAAAACTAATCGCACAGGTGCCGAAACCTTGGTTCGCGCCTACATTTTGGGTGCCTGACCCCATAATTTCCCAGATCCCAGTTAACTGATCTATAGTCACTGGGCCACGCGCCGACACACTACCACCACATCCTTGCATTCCCCACAAAGCGAATACCGCCATTAGTAGCCATATTTTCCTTCCCATGATGCACCCCTGTCGTGGCCATGGCTCAATGCCATGCTTAATCTCAGAATATCACAAGCCATGGGTTTGCGGCAACGAGGGAGACCAGTGGGCACAAAATAGGCTGGAGAGTGGGAGGGAAAGCCCCAAGAGGCATTTCATACCCTGGGCCTGCAGATACAGCGATTATAGGCCAGGGCCTTCTCTATGAAAACTCGCAAACGAGAAATAATGGTGTGATGTCTTTTCGATTCGGCATAGAAGCGAATTCAGAAAAGCCGTTATTTGATCCCTATGGCCATATCTCGAAAGCGCGACCAGGGAATAGCCGTCCATGTCTCGGTAGTGGCATGGCCAAAGGACCGGATGATTGTGGCCACCTTGCTTGCTGTGGCTTCATCCGGGGCCTCAAAGATGTCAAGATAATCACACGGGCCCAGGACCGCATAATCAGCCAACCACTTCACCTGCGGACAGTTCTGCTTCACCTTTTGCTTGATTTCTTGCTCAAGCTCCTTGATTCTTGCGGGAGATGCAACTGCCTCGGGCGATAGCCGAGTGAGTAGAATGTAGGTTGTCATAACGCCCCTCCTTTGAAATGCCTCTGAACTCTAAAATATGTTCAGCATAACTTTCTTTCGAACCTCTGTCAAGAAAAAGTTGGAGAAATACTTGGAGGAACTGGAAGAAGTTGGGCGAGGGCTTGTTTTCTTGAGTCTATGGTGTAGACCATATGATATTTCCATCCTTGCCAAATAGGATCAGCGATGAGGCAGGTCGCTTTTCAATGGACTCACGATAGGTCCTCTCAAGATCAGTGCTTCCAAACAGAGCGAGGGGATTTGCATCCCTGTCGTAAAGTGTCAGGGCTGGTTCTCCATTGTTGGGCGCTAGGCTAAGCAAGGCACGCTGCTTCGATTGATTGTCGTAGAACGAGAGGACCGGTTCCGCATTATCGGTCAGCCCAAACACGGCCCGGCCATTTCCCTCCGTGTCATAAAGGAATAGGCCTGGTTTTTCCTTGGGAAACAGACCGAATCCGGCGCGGACCATTCCATCCTGGCCCAGCAGGGCAAGGCCCGGCCTTCCATCGGGTGATAGTCCAAGGCCGGTGCGAGCGATTCCTTGCTTATCATAAATAGCAAGGCCTGTAATCCCTGCAACTGATTTGGTAATTTCAGCCCTGAAATCCTTGCCCTGCAAGCCCAGATAGGGAGTTCCATCGGGCAGTACATGGAGCTGAGCAATGGGCAAACTACCATTCTTCTTGTCGTAGAGATAAATTCCATGGAGGCCAAGCTTTGTGAGATACTTTCCGTCTACGTCAAAGAGCACTAGGCGCGGGCTTGTATCGTCAGCCGTCTTTATATTTTCTTGGGGGAGCACGGGTTCCAACATGGAATGCAGTGTTTCCTCCGTGAACTCAGGGCCTAGCTCAAGGCTCGCACGGGTCTTGCCGTCCCGGTCGACGAGCTCAAATTTATGGGCCCGGATAACTTCTGCAGGCTTGGATGCAATAAATTGGGGAAACGTGACGGGTTCCGGCGCAGGCCTCTGGGCAAAGACTTGTTC
>DATECO010000046.1:0-5628 GCA_035286865.1 Nitrospiria bacterium
GGTCTTTTTAAGGATATCCGCATTGAGGCTGAACCTAGCGCCAATGGGGTGGCCCTCCGATTCATCTTCACCGAAAAAGTATTTATCTCACAAATTCGAATGACGGGGCATACCTTTTCGACCAAGAAAGTCCTTAAGGCCCTCAATCTCCGAGAAGGCGAAGAATTCTCAAGCGAAACTTGGAGAAGTGCTCTCACCAGGGTCCTCAACTTCTACCACCGGCAGGGATATTTCCAGCCCCAGATCACCTTGAATACCATTCCCCAAATCCGGAAAAACACCGTGAACCTTGATATTCATATGCAGGAAGGCATTCGGGCCAGGCTCGGGAAGATCCGCTTTGTGGGCAACAGCATATTGCCTGATGTCCTGTTGTACTTTACCTTGGGCGTGGCTGAAGGATTCTACGATGCGGACAGAGTCGAGAAAGGATTAGACAAACTCAATCAACTGTACCAAAATCGCGGATATATCGAGGCGACCATCGGCCCTCCAGAATTGGCTTATGATGAAGCAGCCCAAGAGGTTTCTATCACCATTCCCATTGAGGCGGGAACCCAGGTGAAGGTGTTCTTCAAGGGAAAATTTGAGAAAAAGACCTTCTTCTGGAGAAAACCCCTGGAGTCCCAACTTCTGATCAAGGAACAACGAAGTGTCGATGTCAATGTGCTTGAGGAGAGTCGTGAGCGGCTGGAGCAATATTTCAAGGATCAAGGCTATTTGTTTGTCAAGGTTTCTTATCAGCGGGAAGATCAGCCCGAAAAGGAACTCGTCAATGTCACATTTGATATTGATGCGGGACACCCCGTTCTGCTGATGTCCATCCGGTTTGAAGGAAACCAGATTGTGCCGACCCAGGAACTCAGAAAAGTACTTCAAACAAAAAGCACGGGGATCCTCATCCCTCGAGTTGTCCACGAAAAGACCATAGAAGCCGACCTCAAGGCCCTCCTGGACTTTTATCGGAGCAGGGGATTTCAAGAACCCCACATTAAAAGCAGCCTTGCCTTCAATCCTACAAAAGACCGTGCCGATTTAACCATTCAGATCGAGGAGGGAATCCAGACCCTTGTGGATCGAATTGATTTTGAGGGCAATACCACTTTCTCGGGTTCCGAACTTCTCGGCGTCAGCGGTTTAAAGCCCCTGATGCCCTATAACACTGCCCTAGCTCAGGAGGTCCGATATAAAATCCTGGTACATTACTCCGAGAAGGGATATGTTTATGCTCAGGTCAGCCTCGCTCCAGAGTTAAAAGACGAAAAGCGGCTCGTGGACCTTCACTATTTAATTACCGAGGACCAGCCAGCCTTTGTGGGCAAGATCTTTCTGCAGGGAAACACCTTTACCGAGGACCATGTTATCTTGCGGGAATTGCTCATTCACCCCAATGACCCCTATGATGAAGAAAAGATCCGTCTCAGCGAACACCGACTTTACAGATTAGGATTTCTGAGCGAGGTCCGTCTGACCCCGATTAGTGAGGAGAAGGGATATATTCGGGATCTGATACTCTCTGTTAAGGAGCGCAAGGCCGGCGCACTGGATTTTGGGTTTGGGTATGGAGAGGTCGAACGTTTTAGGGGCTTCGCGGAAGTCTCACACCGCAACCTTTTTGGAACGGGAAGGCGCCTGAGTCTGCGAAGCGAACTCAGTAAAATTGAGCAAAAATACACCCTGAACTATAAAGAACCCTGGTTTCTCTCGCTGGCGATGGACGCAAGGGCTGGCCTGGTGTATCAGGTAGAGGAACTCGAGGTCTTTGACCGGAGAACAACCGGGGCATCCGTAGGCCTCGACAAGAGTTTTAGTGAGCGGACGAAGGGGTCCGTACAGTATCAATTCGAGCAGAATAAATGTGAAGATATCCAGGTTGCTGCTCAGCTGACTTCGGAGGACCTACAACGGATTACGGTTGGAAGCTTTAGCCCCTCCCTGATCCGGGACAGTCGAGATGATCCCTTTAATCCAACCTCCGGATCGGTCAATGGTATAATCATCAAGGATGGCGCGAAAATTCTGGGTTCTGAGGTACAGTTTGTCAAGATGACACTTCAAAGCAGTTGGTATCGTTCGATGAGCAAATGGCTGGTTCTAGCCATATCTGGCCGGGCGGGGGTCGCACAAAAATTCGGCGAGACCGAGGTGCTTCACTGCAGTGAGAGATTTTTCCTGGGCGGAAGAAGCACCATCAGGGGATACGCACGGGACACTGTGGGTGTTCTCGGTCAGACCCTGACGCCGGAACTTATCCCCACAGGCGGTAATACCATGCTCTTGCTCAACAGCGAATTAAGATTCATGCCGCTTAAATGGCTGGGCATCGTCTTGTTTATGGACGGAGGTAATGTCTGGCGCGAGTATCCGGATGTCAAGCTGTCAGAACTCAAATACTCCAGCGGGGCTGGATTGCGATACAATACACCCATCGGACCTCTGAGGCTGGACTGGGGATACAAATTGAATCGTGAGATAGGAGAAGGCCCGTCGGAATGGCATTTTACCTTAGGCCACACGTTCTGATCATGGGAAGAAAACAGATGAACATAGCCCATCCACTGTGGCAAGGTCTTACGGGGATCCTGGTCTGCTGCCTTCTGACCCTATTCTTTTCCGCAGTGGGGGAGGCTAGCGATGAAAGAATTGCCAATCTTGTGATCCAGATCACAAATACTGATATTCTGGCTTCCGCAAATCTGATTAGGGGGTTCAGCCGCACCACGGAAGAGGACATCCAAAATGGCATTCCCAAGGATCTTTTTTATTACCTCCTTCTAAAGAGACGCCAACCCCTCTGGTTTGACGAAGAGATGATTTCCAAAACGATCAAATACACTGTGAAATACGATCTGCTCAAAAAGCAATATCTGGTAACTCGGAGAATAAATGGCACCATCCAGCAGGAGGTCCTGGAGGACTTTATGGCCATGAAGCGTTTGATCTCAACGATCAATAATGTTAAAATCACGGATGTCCATGTGCTCAATGACAAAGATACTTATTACATCAGCGTAAAGGCAGAAATGAAGGCAACGAAGCTTCCCCTTTATCTGGATTACTTCCTGTTCTTCATCCCCATTCTGGAAGTGGATACCCCTTGGGCCGATTCGGCACCCCTTTATAAAAAGTAATCAATCGGCACCGGGTGACAGGCCGGTGACCCATGTGAGACCCATGTCAGAAACCCTCAAA
Organism: Nitrospiria bacterium; assembly: GCA_035286865.1. Classification (GTDB taxonomy): domain Bacteria; phylum Nitrospirota; class Nitrospiria; order DATECO01; family DATECO01; genus DATECO01. Next base: position 3,193 of record DATECO010000046.1, read on the forward strand.
AAGACCAAAGATCGAGGCCGCCTCGGCCACTATCGCCCAGTGTGGATTACCCTTGCCTTCCTCCTGGTCTCGCTGTATTTCACCACACGGTACTACAAAGGGATTGAAAGCCCGGAACTTTTTCCCAGCAACATCCTGGTCATCACCCTGGTCAATGTCAATGTCATTCTGGTGATTCTTCTGATCCTGTTGCTTTCAAGAAACCTGATCAAGGTCTATTTCGAACGCCGTCTCAGGTTGCTAGGATCAGGCTTCCGCACAAAGCTGATCGCGGCCTTTGTGGGGTTATCCCTGATTCCCTCGATCCTGCTCTTTGTGGTGGCCAGCGGACTTCTGACCAGTAGCATAGAAAACTGGTTTTCCATCCAGGTTGAGAAATCACTAGAATCCTCTCTCCAAATCGCACAGGATTCTCATCAGCAGGCAAAAGAGGCCTCACTCCACTTTGCCCGTGAGCTGGGCAGACAGATCGCTGAAGGCCCCTCTCTGGATCTACAGGATCAGTCGCAGCTGAAGGAGTTCCTGCAGAGAAAGGTCCAGGAGTTACAGGTCTCGGGAATTGAGATCTACAGAAGCACCGCGCAGGAAGTGATCAAGGTCACGGCACCAGAATTTGGGGAAAGGCCCTTTCTGAGCCCCTCACCCGATCTCTTGAAGAGTAGCCTCCAAGGGCGGGAGGTCGTAGAGGAAATCCTGATCGATCGTGGGGGCAATCGAGGCATGCTGATGAGAGGAATCGTCCCCATTCCCGTTATGACCTCTCAAGTACCGGGCAGGGTAATTGTGGTTGACCTGTATGTCCCTCAATCCCTCCTCAACCGGATGGATCAGATCACCAGGGCTTTTGAGGATTACAAGCAATTGAAGACATTTAAGAATCCTATCAAGGGCAGCTATATTCTCTCTTTTCTGATCATCACCCTCCTGATCATTTTCTCAGCGACCTGGTTCGGTTTTTATGTCGCCAAGGGGATTACGGTACCGATCCAGAAACTGGCCGAGGGGACACAGGCCCTCGCCCAGGGCAATCTGGACTTTAGGATTGATTTCAAGGCCAGGGATGAGATCGGTGTCCTGGTCAAGTCCTTTAATAAAATGACCGAAGATTTAAAGGGCAGCAAAACGAAATTGGAGGAGGCCAATCTCTCCCTCCAGAGGTCCAATGCCGAGCTGGATCGGAGAAGGGCCTATATCGAGACCATCCTGGACAATATCGCCACCGGTGTGATTTCGATCGGGCCGGAGGGACACATCACCACCTTAAACCGAGCGGCCGAGGGAATCTTGTATACCCGATCGGATGACCTCAAGGGTATCCATTATACGGAGGCCTTTAAGCTCCATAGACTTGAACCCCTGATGGACCTGGTCAATCGCCTGAAGCTTCAGCCGAAGCCATCGATGGAAAAGGAACTTGAGCTGAATTTAAAAGGAAAAACCCTCATGCTCCATCTCTACCTTTCCAGGCTCCAGGAGCAAGACGGCCAACCCATGGGGAGCGTGATCGTCTTTGATGATCTCTCTGAGCTCATCAAGGCCCAGAAAGTGGCCGCCTGGCAGGAGGTGGCCAAGCGGATCGCTCACGAGATCAAAAATCCCCTCACCCCAATCCAGCTATCGGCTCAACGACTCAGAAAAAAGTACTTTGAAAATTCTGCAGATTTTCACAGCATCTTTGATGAGTCCACCAAGATTATCATCAGCGAGGTCAATAGCCTGAAGATGCTGGTAGACGAATTCTCAAATTTCGCCCGGATGCCAGCTTCCCAACCCCAGCCAATCGATCTGCATCAAGTGTTGCAAGAGGTCACGCTGTTGTATGAAGGGGCGCATAAAGACATCCAGATTCTGCGTGACTTCGACAGCGGGGTCCCGACGCTTGTCCTGGACCGGGATCAGATTAAACGGGCCTTCGTCAACCTGTTTGAAAATGCAGTGGAGGCCATGAGCAAGAAGGGCAGAATCTGGGTCACCAGCCGCTATGAGGAACACGAGCAGCGCGTCCGAGTCGAGGTGGCTGACGAGGGATCGGGCATCCAACCCGAGGATATGGACAAGCTCTTTCTCCCCTATTTTTCCAAGAAGAAGAGTGGAACCGGCCTGGGCCTGGCCATCGTCAATCGTATCATCTCGGACCACAATGGACAGATCCGGGTTGTTCAGAACGAGCCCAAGGGGACCCGGTTCGTTATTGAGCTACCGATTTATGCTGTGAATGGACAATCGTAATCTTGTGGGTTTTGCAATGGCTGATACGGTCCTGATTGTAGATGACGAGCCCGGTATCCTGAATACCCTGATGGGGGTATTAGCGGATGAGGGCTATGAGGCCGACACTGCGACGAACGGTGCCGAAGCCCTCAGGTCAGTCCAGAAGGATCCCCCTGCATTGGTCCTGCTGGATATCTGGATGCCCGATCAGGATGGGATTGAAGT
>DATECO010000047.1:0-2086 GCA_035286865.1 Nitrospiria bacterium
TGGTCGAACAGGATTGGATCGTCTTGCTCACCTTCTCCATTTCAATACCATTCAGATAGAATGACCGCATTCTAAAACTTTGGAAGTATCTCTGATCGGTGTCCCATACCATTTCATGGAACCGAATTGTCACGCCAGGAGCGCTCATGGAATTCTGGGTAAACCAAACCTTTAATGGTCTTTCCTATGCAGCCCTCCTCTTCTTGCTCGGGGGAGGGTTTACCTTGATCTTCGGCGTCATGAGGATCGTGAATATCACCCATGGGTCCTTTTACCTGGTGGGAGGATACATCGGTTATACGGTTGTCTCTCTCACCGGTAATTTTTATCTGGCCTTTTTGGTCGCCTGTATTGTCGTTGCCCTCTTGGGTGGGGTGATGGAAAGGTTCTTCCTCCGGGGCCTGGCAGACCAGGATTTGCGGCAGATGCTCATCACGACGGGAATCGCTTTCTTTCTTCAAGACCTTTGCCTTTTGATCTGGGGTGGCCATCCCCTCAATCTCACCGTCCCGAGATACCTCTCGCGAAGCGTTCAGATCGGGGATTTTTACTTCCCCATGCTGCGGTTCTGTATGATTGGCGCCGCCGTCTTTCTCTTCTTTGTGCTCTGGTGGTTTCAGGAAAAAACAAAAGCCGGCGCCATGGTGAGAGCTGCCGTCGATAACAGGGAGATGGCAGACGTCCTCGGCATTAACGTCTCCCGGGTGACGCTGGGGGTATTCGGGTTGGGGGCATTGCTTGCAGGGTTTGGGGGTGTCGTGGGATGTGCCTTTATGGGAATCTACCCGGGTCTCGATTTCGAGTTGCTTCCTTATGCCTTTGTCGTGGTGATTATCGGGGGCATGGGCAGCTTGCCCGGTGCTGTGATTGGCGCCATTGTCGTCGGTCTCATCGACAACTTCGGCAAGGCTCTTTTTCCTGAGTTCTCCTACTTCACCCTCTTTGCGCCCATGGCGATTGTGCTTGCCATACGCCCCACAGGCCTTCTCGGAAAGGTGTCATGACATCGAAGGGACTCAAATCACAGATTTTGAAATATTCGCTGATCGGGGTGGGGTTGCTCCTCTGCCTTGTGCTTCCTGCCCTGCTCCCGACTTATGGGATCATCTTGATGACCCAGGCTTTCATCTATGCCATGGCTGCGATGAGCCTGGATATCCTCATCGGCTACACCGGATTGGGGTCCCTCGGCCATGCCGCTTTTTTCGCGGTCGGGGCTTACACGACGGCAATCCTTGTGACAAAGTATCAGTTCGCTTTTGGCGCGACCCTCGGGTATAGCATCCTCGTATCCGCAGGCTTATCAGCCCTTTTAGGCGGCCTGGCCTTGAGGGCCGCAGGTATCTATTTTCTGATGATCACTCTGTCCATTGCCATGTGCGTGTGGGGCCTCATCTATCGATGGGTGTCGCTGACTGGAGGAGATAATGGAATCACCGGCATTCCCCGGCCGGATCTGGGGTTATCCTTCCCAATGAGGGATCCAACCCATTTTTACTACCTCATTTTGATCTTTCTCATCTTTTGTATCATTCTCTTGTTCCTCTTGATCCGGTCTCCCTTCGGCAAGACGCTGGTGGGAATCCGGGATAGCGAATCACGGATGAAGGTCCTGGGCTATAATGTCTGGCTTCACAAGTACCTCGCTTTTATCATTGCCGGAGCTTTTGCCGGCCTGGCCGGAAATCTTTATGCTTACTACAACAGTTTTGTCAGCCCCACGGATGCCAACCTCGGACGGTGCATGGAACTCGTTCTGATGGTCAGTTTGGGAGGACCCGGAACATTGGCAGGAGCAGGGATCGGGGCATTGCTCATTACCTTTCTGAGAAATATGATCAGCGTCTATACCCATCGCTGGCTGATGGTTTTGGCCGTCATCTATGTTGTAACAGCCCTTTACGCGCCCGATGGCATCATGGGACTGCTTAGGCGTCTTAAGAAACGAGGACAGGCCGGATGAATAGTACACTTGAAATGCGAGAGCGTCTGGCGTTGGAGTGCGTTAACCTGTCGAAACGGTTTGGAGGTCTTGATGCAGTAAACAAGATCAACCTGCGGGTGAAAGTCGGTGAGCGAAGGGCGA
>DATECO010000048.1:0-4241 GCA_035286865.1 Nitrospiria bacterium
CATTCATGTCCGTTAATGGGCTCTCTCTCTATTATGAAGTCCATGGAAGCGGGGAACCTCTCCTTCTGATCCAGGGACTGGGATATTCCTGCGAGATGTGGTTTGCTCAGGTTCCGGTTTTCTCAAAAGAGTTCACCACGATTATCTTCGATAACAGGGGATCAGGACGTTCTGGTAAACCGGATCAGGAGTACACGATCCGACAGATGGCAGGAGATGCGATTGCCCTTCTGAATAATCTGGGAACCTCATCCGCCCACATTCTGGGAGTCTCATTGGGGGGGCTGATTGCCCAGGAGATGGCGATTGAATTTCCCGAGAGGGTGAAGAAGCTAGTCCTGATCTCTACCCACTACGGCACCGGATACTGGGAGGCCACTAAAGCAGTCTGGGACGAGATCCTCTCTATGACAAGCGGGACCCTTGAGGAGATCCTCCGGGAAAAGCTTAAGTTTGCACTCACACCAGAGTTTTATCGAATGCAGTGGAAGACTATTACTGAGATTATCCGGATCCGATCTCTCAGCCCTCAGCCCCCTCATGCCTTCATTCGACAATTTGAGGCAGCCAAAAAATTCGATGCTCAGGAAAGAGTTAAGCTGATTACGGCGCCGACTCTTGTTCTCTCTGGAACGGAGGATCGGGTTGTGCCGCTTGCTCTTTCCCAACAGCTTGCCCTGCAGATTCCAAATTCCAGATTCTGTGCCATTGACGGAGCGGCACACCTTGCCTTCATCGAGAAGGCGGATGAGATCAATCAGCTTGTTTTACAATTTCTTAAGAGTCAGGAGTAGTGGATTGTGAGTGATGAGTAAGACAGAGAAGGAGCAAAAACTGGTTGATCTTTGCTCATCCCTTATGAGGGTGTCTCATATTCTCGAACGGAGGGCGGATCTCACCCCGCATCGGATCGGATGTGTGCTTTGGGAGAGTAGACGCCGGTTCCATTTCCAGGAGTTGGAGGAGCGGGCACGAAAGGCGGCTCGACTTCTTCTGGATCTTGGGGTCACGAAGGGAGATCGGGTGGTCCTTCTGGCACAGAACGGGATCCATTATGTGGACCTTTTTTTCGGAATTGCTAAAATCGGGGCGATTTTTGTTCCAATTAACTACCGTCTGGCCCCACCGGAGATAGAGTATATTCTCTCAGACTGCCAGCCAACCATTTTCTTCTTCAGTCCCCTCTTTGAGGAGACGATTCACTCCGTGCGTAAGAGAGGGGTTGTCCCCCACTGGATCTCCTTGGCAGGCGATGGGTACGAAGATGCGCTCTCAACCCTTTCATCGAATCCTCTTCCTTTCATTTATGTTGATCCAGAGAATCCCCATTCTATCCTCTATACTTCTGGGACGACAGGGAGGCCAAAAGGGGTGATGCTCTCCCACCGGATGATCCTCTGGAACTCGATCAATACGATCGTGAGTTGGGGACTGCGAGAGGATGACATTGCGCCGATCTTCACCCCGCAATTTCACAGTGGAGGATTGAATGTCCTGATGGTGCCTCTCTTATATGTTGGTGGGCGGGTCATCATCACTGAGCTGTTTCGGCCTCCGGAGGCCCTTTCACTCTTGGAACAGGAGCGTCCAACGATCCTCTTTCTTGTCCCAACCATGTTTCAGATCCTCTCGGAAGATCCGGCCTTCCGGACAACCGACTTTTCCTCACTCCGCTTGCTCATCTCCGGGGGAGCCCCCTGTCCTGAGAAGCTGATGGAGGTATATCGTCGCCGGGGGCTGATTTTTCGGCAAGGGTATGGCCTCACAGAGGTGGGGGTCAACTGTTTCACGATGACAAATGATGAATCGGCTACCCACTCTGGGTCTGTGGGACATCCAATCTTTCACAGTCTCGCGCGGATTGTGAATGAAGAAGGCAAAGAGGTGCGATCTGGGGAAGTTGGAGAGCTGATCCTCTCAGGGCCACATGTCTCATCTGGCTACTGGAACAATCCCCAGGCAACAGCCGAGGCGATCAAAGACGGATGGTTCTATACAGGTGATCTCGCGGTTGAGAAAGAGGGATGCTATTACATCGTGGGGCGTCGGAAAGAGATGTTCATCTCAGGAGGGGAAAATATTTATCCAGCGGAGATTGAGACGGTCCTCTTATCGCATCCAAAGATTCAGGATGTAGCCGTTATTGGGATTCCCGATGAGAGTTGGGGGGAAGTTGGAGTGGCCATTGTGGTATTAAGAGCTAGGGAGCGGGCAGAAGCGGCAGAGATTCAGGAGTTTTGTCGGGGGAAGATTGCAAAATTCAAGATCCCGAAATCGGTTGTTTTTGAGGACTCTCTTCCACGAAATGCTTACGGGAAGATTCAGAGGGAGGAATTACGAGTCAGGATGAGTACGCGATTCCGTACGCAAACCGGTTGATCTACTCCTCTTCTTACCGCTCTCCAACTCACGCCTTACCCAAGTGCATTACCATGATCGACCTGCCAAGACAATGGTGACACTAACTCTGAGATTTTGGGTACACCATTAACCTTCGTGAAAGGGTTTTCTATTCATCTTCACTGTGATCTCCCAGTCCTATTTTGGAAAAATCCAGCCCATTTCCCTTTTTCTTAATATCTCCCTACGCGGCCTGTTTTAACAATAGAACAAACCGCAGTTGTTCAGCCCACCCGTAATCCTAAGTTCTCTATTCTGGTTATCTAGCTCACCCAGCTAGCATAATCTGCATCGTCCTCTTCAGAACGAGAGTGGCCTTCCTTTTGCATCTTCTACCCTGACGGCAAACAGAATCTTGCCCTTTGAGACCCGCGGGCTGGACAATAATGGTAATTTATTCCCTTTTTAGGAAATAATATTTCAGAGAAGGATCAATCCATATGAATATGCACCTAAGTGTTCGATTAATAACGTGTGTGCTTAGCATCAGCCTCTTACTTTGGGGATGTGGTTCGGGAGGAGGGGAGAGCGCCCCGCCCCCGGATACGACACCGCCCGTATCCTCAATTAGCTGCACGCCGGTGGCGAATGCAACTGGCTGGAACAGCAGTAATGTAACATGTAAGCTCACTGCCACTGATAATGTGGGGATCTCCGGAGTCAGGGAGATCCGCGGTCGGATCAATGCAGCCCCCGAGGCCATTGTCCCTGGAGACACCGCAACCGTGACTCTTACAGATGAAGGCGAGAGTACCTTGATATACTTTGCGGTGGATAAGGTGGGAAATCAGGAAATCCCCAATGTTAAGACAATCATGATTGACAAGTCTTTGCCAGACATAAAGGGTTTAATTTCCCCGGCAGCTAATAGTAGCGGCTGGAACACGTCCAACGTCACTGTGAAGTTCCTCTGTTCGGATGGCCCTTCTGGGATTGCCCCAGGGGCCTGCCCTGTTGATGTGGACGTCGTCACGGATGTCGTAGGCAAAGTAATCACTGGAACCACTGCCGATATAGCGGGGAACAGGGCTACGGCCTCAGTGACGGTGAACCTCGACAAGACGTCGCCCAACGTTCTGTCCACCGACCCAGGCGATAAGGCCACCGAAGTCGACACCAATACCAGCATCAGCGCGACTTTTTCTGAGTCGATGAATCCTTTGACCCTTACACCCAACACATTTATCGTTAAAGTTGGAGACAGCAATATTCCAGGCGCGGTGAGCCTGAGCGATACGACTGCGACCTTTAAGCCGTCTTCAAAGCTGTCCTTTTCCACATCCTATGCGGCTACCCTCACCACCAATGTCAGGGACCTTGCCGGAAACCCGCTACGCACATACATCTGGAGTTTTGACACACGAGAGAGGTCCTGGGGCACCGCCAGCTTGATTGAGAATAATAATGAGTTTCCTGCCTCAAATCCTCAGGTAACAATGGATGGCGGCGGGAACGCCATGGCGGTCTGGGTACAAGGCAATGACATCTGGGCGAACCGCTTTGCCGCAGGCCCAGGCTGGACTGCCAGCAACGCCACCCGGATTGAGGTCGCCTCGAACCCTGCCCTAAATCCTCAGGTCGCGATGGATCTCATTGGGAATGCCATGGCGGTCTGGATGCAAGGCAATGACATCTGGGCGAACCGCTTTGCCGCAGGCTCTGTCTGGAGCCCCGCCAGCGCTATCCAGATCGAGACCAACACCGGGGTTGCCTCAAATCCCCAGGTGGCGATGGATGGCTTCGGGAACGCTGTGGCGGTATGGGTGCAACTGGGGGATTCCAACCTCGGGTCGCCTGATAATAATAATGGGATCTGGGCGAACCGCTATTCCGTAGGCTCA
>DATECO010000049.1:0-4028 GCA_035286865.1 Nitrospiria bacterium
ATCCCCTCCAGGGGGTGCCGCGATTCCCCTAGAAGGACAGTAATGACCTTTCCTGGAGTGACCATCGTATCCGCCTCTCGGTTCGTGTTCAACCTGGGCCATCCATATTACGGTTATGACGGGTCGGAATCAAGCGAGCAAAGAGATTAGGCAGAATCCCACATTCGCCGGGAATCCGCGTTAATGGTCTTCCTCTCGATCTAGGAGGCGAAGATAGTGTTTGAGGATATCGGTTTCAGAGAGCATGCCGACCAGGGCGCCCTGCTGATCGACCACCGGGAGACCGCTGATTCTGTTCTCAAGCAGCGACGTGATCGCTGATTGCAACGTATCGAATTCCCGGATTGTCAAAACATTCGGCGTCATGATCTCCTCGACGGGGAGGTTACGGTACGCCTCGTCCGATTCGCTCTTTGGCAATTTGATGCTGGGCCGACCTGCTAACTGCCGCACGTCGCGGTCGGAAACAATTCCCGCTAGCTTGCCGGCTTTGGTGACGGGAAGCCGACGAACCTTGTAACGGCCCATTAGTGCCGTCGCCTGTTCCACGGTCTGGTCGTGGGCGATTGTGATGGGATTGGGAATCATCAGCTCTCTGACGAAAATCTGGCCCATGGTATGACCCTAATATGATGGATTATAAAAAATCAGCTATTGAGGCAAGAGGCTTTACCGACTTAACCCGGAAGCCTCTCCACCTCAGAATTTGTTCAGAAAGGCGCATCCCACCTCATTCTTGTTCCTGTTGCATTGATTTTGGGTTGGCGGTCAAGCGCATCACAATAAGGTAGAGGATACACAGAAGGAGCACCAGACCGACAAACCAGTGGAATCGATCGGCCAGTACACGGATCATCTGCTCTGGATCGTTGAGAAGTTCAGGTCGATCGCCCATCACCCTTGACCCGAACCAAGCCAGGACCCAACACCAAATCGCCGAACCGAAAAGCGTCATGAGGCTGTAAATCCTGAAATCCATCCGTACGATCCCTGCTGGAATACCAATGAGATGGCGAACCACTGGCAGGAGCCGTGCAAAGAAGACACCGCCGGCCTCGTACCGGGCCAGCCACCGCTCAGCACGGAGCAGCTTGGTCTCAGGGCAGAAAACAAATTTGCCATACCGGACCACGAGAGGCCGGCCGATCCCTCGGGCCACCCAATAGGTGGCGCCAGCCCCGATATAGCTTCCGATGGTTCCGGCCAAGACCACACCCCAGAAGCTGTACCGTCCCTGGGCCGCCCAATAGGCCGCTGGAGGAATGACCAGCTCACTGGGAACTGGGAAAATGGAACTCTCCATCGCCATCAGCAGGATGATTCCCGGATAGCCCCAGTCACGCACCAGTTCAAACCAGATCACAGTCCATGCATACATCTTGTGATCACTCTAATCAATCTTTGCTCAACCCTTCCCCACCTGACGATCGGTATTTTCAATCTGCTGGATATCGCCTTTTGCAGACGCACCTGCAGAGAGTGCGAACGTGACACCATCCTGTAAGGTCATGGTCGTCTTGACGATCCGCGCCCGGTCCACGATATGGATTGCGCCCAGATAAAGGTGGTTGCTGGGGATAAAGACGACTGCGAGCTCGCGTCGCATGCCGTTTGTCTGAATCAGCATGAACTCTCCGGTCAGGAATCCCCCACTGTAATCACCCCCAGAAGGGCTCTCCACAAGTACGAATTCCTTAAACCCCGCCGGATTGTTTGGGTTGAAACTTTCAACGATCTGCTTGATGCCACGGTACAGACCCTTCAAGATGGGAACCCGCTCCAAGACCCGATCAATCCAGTCAAGCACCAGGCCCCCGGAGACACTCGAGACAATAACACCTGTGACGAAAACCACTAGCACGGTTGCCAGTATGCCAAGTCCCCATATACTGACGTGAAAAGCCCTAGCCAACCACGGCTGAAAAAAAGCGTCCACGGTTTGAAATAACCATACGAGAAGAGCGAAGGTCAGGTAGAGAGGCAACAGCGCAATGAGCCCCGCGAGCATCGTGTTTCTAAAACGCTTCATCATGGTCATTCTCCTTGCAGCGGTATGGTTGAAGAATCCTGTGAGCAGGTGGATTTCTCAACCCGAGTGGATCCGCCCGAGGCGGATGGGGAGATTGTGGAGCGCTTGACGTGTTCAATCCCCATTTTTAGATCGGCGAGATCAGAACGGCAGACAGATCAACTAGAATTAATGGCTTTCTGCATCTTCGATTGCTACCCAGACCTGACCTTCGCGTAGAGCCACTGGATAGGTGCGAACCGATTCTTCAGGTGCAATCGGACAGATCCCTTTAATAACATCAAAAGTATTCCCGTGCCAGGGACAGAGAAGTTGCCCTTCGATGATCTCACCTTTGACCAAGGGTGCCCCGCGGTGGGTGCAAAAGCTGTCGAGGGCGTGAAAGTCGCCATCGATATTAAGAACGAGAATTTTCCGCTGATCCACTTGAACCACTTTTCCGCTTCCTTCGGGAATGTCTCCAATGCGCGCTACTGCTCGATGCATGGCTATGTCCTCCCTCGATTCGATTGTTCACCGTTTGGATTCTAGATACACTTCCAGGACATCATACCGAATACCGATCAATCCGGTCCGCCCCCCAGCGGCATAAGGTCCTGTTTGGCCCCCTAACATATTTGTCCAGTTTCAGGGGTGCAGTCCACCTCACATTATACACCAGTGCATTCCATTCCTGAAAGATTAAAAACCTGGCGCAAGTCCGAGATCCTATCAGGGACTCTAACAAACTTCGTCCAGTATCAGGGGTGCAATCCAGTGGATTTTCAATGTTCCTTGCGACAGCAGTTCTTTTCCGGTATTATTTTGAGTCGTACCATCCTGTCCTTTCCCTTAAATTGACGACGTCTGAGGAGAATCTATCAAAGATATCGAGGTCATTCAAACAATTCTTTCCGGCCAGCGGGAAGCCTATGCAGATCTGGTGCGGAAATATCAAGGAAGGATCCTCCAACTTTGCGCATCGATACTCTCCGACCCATACGAAGCCGAGGACGCGGCTCAGGAAATCTTTATTAAAGCCTATCAATCCCTCAGCAAATTCAGAGGCACTTCTTCATTTTCTACCTGGCTTTACCGCATCGCCACCAATCACTGTCGGGATCTCCTGAGAAAGAAGTCTCGCCGCAGGACTGAATCCTGGGAGGCCCTTGTAGAGAAAGAGGGTGATCAGCTTATGAGGGTTATTTCTGCTCCCCATGACCCCACCCTCACACAGGAAGATACTGACCTCATTAAGCGGGTCCTCTCCTGCCTCTCCCCTGAGTATCGCATGATCCTGACCCTGCGCGAAATCCAGGGATTGAGCTATCAGGAGATTGCAGCGGTCATGCATTGTTCTCTGGATAGTGTCAAAGCCCGCCTCCGCAGAGCCCGCCAGGATCTTAAAGAGAAACTGCGACACTTTTTGGGGTCCGGTAACGTCTAATAAACAAAATGGACCACAAACGACTTAAGAAAAACCTTTTTGCGCTGTATGACAGAGAGCTCTCGGCGACGGAAAGCTGTGAAGTCTTAGCCCACATTGAGGACTGCCTGGAGTGTCGGCAGACCTATACAAACTGGGAAAAAATCGTAAAAACATTCTTCAGGCCTCCCCTGCCTCAGACCTCAGAATTGTTTGTCCAAAGGGTTATGGAGCAGGTGGAAATCTTATCGGATTCTGGTTGGATCAGATGGCGACCCGTAGCCATCCGCTGGTTAGCACCAGTGTTGGGCCTGGGGATTGCAGCTTTACTCCTCTTCATCAGCCTGCCCAGTCAAGAGCCTGTCATTTCCACCGAAGGCTTGCTCCTGGCAAACGGCCCGGAAAGGATCTTCTCACAAGGGGTTTTTCTAAGGGAGCCCCCCCAGACCGATGACCTGGTAACGATTGTTTTGGAGGAACCATGAAACTGGAATGGAAACAGGTGGTCATCTCCTTATTCATCGGATTCTCACTGGGAGCGGCAGTGGGCTGGTGGGGCTCACAGTATTCAGAGGACTGGAGGGGCAAGGACCG
>DATECO010000050.1:0-3644 GCA_035286865.1 Nitrospiria bacterium
GCCTTCCGATCAGATGATCCGCAAGGCTATTGAGAAGGCTTTGAAGTGAGATAGCACAGAAAAGGGGGACAGAAATGGCGCTCGCAATCGGAAGCCGTATGGTTGCCTTTAAACTTAAGAATGTGGATGGGAAGATGATCACCGCTGATGACCTATCCAGAGGGAAACAGGCCACGGTGATCATCTTCTCGTGCAACCACTGCCCCTATGTGCATGCCTGGGAGGACCGGATGATCCAGCTTGGCAATACCTACGGCCCGCGTGGAGTGGCCTTTGCCCTGATCAACGCCAATGATTCAGCGAAGTACCCGGAGGACAGCTACCCCGAAATGGTCAAACGGGCCAAGAGAAAGAACTATCCATTCCCTTATCTGCATGATGAGGATCAATCGGTGGCGAGGGCGTACGGGGCCACCAGGACACCTGAGGTCTTCCTTTTTGATGCACAGGGAATGCTCCGCTACCACGGGCGAATCGATGATAACTATGCAGATCCAAGTCGAGTTCGCTCCCAAGAACTTAAAGACTCCCTCGTGGCGGTGCTGGCAGGCCAGACACCTTCCGTCTCAGAGACCCCTGTAGTGGGCTGTACGGTGAAGTGGAGGTGAGCATCCACTAAATAAATTTTGCTTGCAATTTGTGATTCTTCGATTTATACTTGCGCCCAGTCTTTGGGTAATAGCAGCAGTTAGGGCCTGTCTTTGTTGCTATTTTGCAGCATCAGGTGAAGGATCCACACAGATCAATCCGCCTCAGGCGGACTCATTAACCGGAAAGGAGTATTTTATGGGAAAGGCAATGTCTAAGTCTCAGGTTGCAGACCACCTCGCCAAGAAACTGGGCAGCACGAAGAAATTGGCTGTTCAGGGACTGGATGAGCTTGCCTCACTCGCCTATCGTGAGGCTAAGAATACATTCACACTGCCAGGGCTCGGTAAATTGGTATTGGTCAACAGAAAGGCCAGAATGGGGCGAAATCCACAGACCGGCGAGCCTCTTAAAATCCCCGCCAAGCGTGTGGTGAAGTTCCGGGTGGCCAAGGCCTGCAAGGACGCCGTCCTTGGTAAAAGATAAGATTTGCCCAAGAAACCGAAGAAAGGGAATCACCGGGGCAATTTGGATGGCCCGGATGTGGCCTTCTTTCGTAAAAGGGTTCTAGCCTGGTATCAGCGGGAGGGAAGAAAACTCCCATGGAGGCAAATTCGGGACCCGTACAGTATCTGGGTCTCCGAGGTCATGCTTCAGCAGACCCAGGTGGCCACAGTACTTCCCTACTATCAACGGTTTGTAAAGGCCCTTCCCACAGTAGAGACCCTGGCCCATGCTCCATTACAAAGGGTCTTAAAGCTCTGGGAAGGACTGGGCTACTATGCACGAGCCCGAAACCTTCACCGGGCGGCACAGCAGATAATCAAGCGGTGGAATGGCAAGCTTCCTTCCAACCCCGCCCAGCTTCAGACCCTGCCCGGCGTGGGACGGTCCACTGCGGGGGCCATCGCTAGCCTGGCATTCGGAAAGCGTGCACCGATCCTGGATGGAAACCTACGGCGGCTGTTCACACGCATCCTGGCGATCGAATCTCCATTGGATAATCCCTCTGTCCAGCAGCAGCTTTGGGCTTTTTCTGAGCGGATCCTCCCCAGGGAGGAAGTAGCCAGGTTCAACCAGGCCCTCATGGACCTGGGGGCCACCATTTGTACGCCGAGACAACCTGATTGCCTTCTCTGTCCTGTGCGTGATCTTTGTCGGGCATTCCACTTGGGGATTCAAGGGATTATCCCCACCGGCACACACAGAAAGGAGCTGCCCCACCGCCACATGGTTGTGGCCATCATCCTCCGAGACGGCAGACTCTTAATCACAAAGCGGGCGGAGGAGGGCCTTCTGGGTGGACTGTGGGGCCTTCCGGAGGTCCCGTTCAGCAACCGGAGCAGCCATCCACAGATAAAACAGGAGCTCCTGGATCTATGGGGGGTTGGGGTTAATAATATCCAGAGTTTAGAGTCCCTGGATCATAGCTTCACCCATTTTCGGATGACCTATCATCCGATGCTCTGCCATTATGTTTCAGGAATGCTAGGGGGGGCTGTGGTTTTCCGCTGGGTCTCTCCCCAGGAGCTTTCCGAATTTCCATTCTCATCTGCAATGCGAAAGATTCTTACCCGCCTCCCGTCTTTTGAAATCTCTTATCAAGAACTTGCGGAACAGCACTCCCTTGCCGCAGAATACACAACGATTTGACGCCTGCTTTCCCCAAATGATAGGATTGGCAAAATAGCAAAGCAGGATTGTAAAAACCAATGAAAGAGCCCCAATTCATTCTGCAGGGACTTCGACACCTTGCCCTACGGGTCAGCGATATGGGCAAGGCCCGCGCTTTTTATGAGGGACTCCTGGGGATGAAGGTGATCTGGGAGCCTGATCCGGACAATGTCTATTTAAGCTCGGGCTCCGATAATCTTGCCCTCCACCAGATTCCCAAGGAGCAGCTTTCTCAGTTTCAGACGGGATCGGGCCAGTTCATGGACCACTTCGGATTCGTTGTAGAAAACCCTGATGTCGTGAGGGCCGTATTTCAGGTCATGCATCAGGCTGGTACACCAATCGTTAAACCCCTCAGGGCACATCGTGATGGGAGTGTCTCTTTTTACTTGGCCGATCCTGACGGCAATGTGATCCAGATCCTGTATGAGCCGAATATCAGTAGAATTTCAAAATGAGCATATTCTAGTATGGTAAAGGAAAAACCTTTAAAAATTAAGTTCAATAAGTCTGTCCTAGAGCTGGTCGAAGGCGATATCACCCAACAGGAGACTGAGGCCATCGTGAATGCGGCCAACACCACCCTACTGGGGGGCGGTGGAGTGGATGGGGCCATCCACCGGGCCGGTGGGCCTAAGATCCTGGAAGAGTGTAAAAAGCTTGGCGGGTGCCCCACGGGTGAGGCACGCATCACTACGGGGGGAAGGCTGCGGGCCAAATACGTCATCCATGCCGTGGGGCCTGTCTACCGTGATGGGAAAAGGGGTGAGGCACGGTTTCTGGCGAGTGCCTATCAGAGCAGCCTGGCCCTGGCCACCCAGCACAGAACTAAGTCTGTCTCTTTCCCTTCCATTAGCACAGGGGCCTATGGCTATCCTATGGAGGAGGCGGCCCATATTGCCCTTACCACCGTTCGGGATTACCTTCAGCAACATTCTGAACTGGAGCTGGTACGATTTGTCTTGTTCGGACAGGCCGCCTATGAGACCTACAGCCGTGCCCTGGATCAGCTCAACAGAGCTAAGTAATCCGTCCCAAGGACTTCAGCGGCTTTTTGATTTGAAATTTTCGATAGGGAGTTGTATAATGTTTTTTGGGAAGCGCCCTCTGTGATTCATTGGCGCGTGGCCTGAGGAACAGTAAAAAGAAAGGGAGCCAGCGTTGGAACGTGGTGAGCAGGCCCAGCCGGCCATCCCGGCAGGGAAGCCTAAAACGTTTCACTAGGTGCCCACTTAATTGATCACTCAGGAACCCCGCGCCAATGAATCACAGAGGGTTTTTTGTTGTCTGCAAAAAAAACCCGGAAGCGGATCTAACGATCCCAAGGCGGCTACGGATCTCCGCGCTTCCGGGTTTTGGTGGCACTGGGCAGTCGTCCCAGA
>DATECO010000051.1:0-8313 GCA_035286865.1 Nitrospiria bacterium
TCACCATTCTTAAGACACGCCCGACCCTGTGGGACCACGACTTAATCCTGGAGACTGACCTAGAGGAGTCTCGCCTTTCCATGGCCCTCGGCTGGCTGCTGACCAAGGGTGTCGTAAAGGTAGAGGAGGAGACGCAGACAAAATTTGTAACCATCACGGAGGTGGGCCGCAAATACGTACAACGGCTATTGCCGGAAAAGAGGATTTTAAACGATCTTAAGGCGGGCAAGAGGCTTACGGTACAGGATCTCCGTCAGCAAGGGGACATGGATCATCTGGAAGTCAGCACTGCCATCGGGAATCTAAAGCAGCAGGGTATGGTCCGGATTGGCCAGGGTGGAGTTCTGGAATTAATAAAAGGCCAACTCCCCTCTTATATTGAGCCAACGCTCGTTGAACTCTTAAGCGAACTTGCTGTCTCAAGCGAACCCGTCAATTATGGTAATTTGATGGGCGCTCGGAGAACACTGTTGGAGGAAGTTCTTGAGAAGGAATGGAAAACCCGAGGCGTCGTTAAATTTTCTGAAAAAAAGTCAAGGCGACTGGCCCTGACAAAGCTGGGGCGCGATCTTGTTGAGCGACTGATCCCTGAAATGATCGGTGGTGAGGAAATCGCTCAACTGACTCCGGAGCTTCTCAAAGAAGGCGCATGGCAGGGAAAAGCGTTCCGAAAATACAATATCGGCCTTAAGCCTTCTCGAATTGCGGCGGGCCGAAAGCACCCTTATCGTGAATTTCTGGATAGCGTTAAAGCGAAACTGGTCTCGATGGGCTTCGAGGAGATGCGCGGGCCGCTCGTTGAAAGCGAATTCTGGAACAGTGATGCGCTGTTTATGCCCCAGTTCCATCCGGCGCGGGATATTCATGATGTCTATTTTGTGGATCGCCCCAAATCGGTCAGGACGCTGCCTGAACCGTGTGCCTCACAAGTGGCCGAAACTCACCAAACAGGTTGGAAGACCGGCTCGAGGGGCTGGCGGTATGCCTTCGACATGGAGCGGGCAAAAAGGCTTGTCCTCAGGAGCCAGGGCACGGCGGTTTCGGCAAGGACGTTGGCTGCCTCTCCTAAGATCCCCGGCAAATATTTTTCGATCGCCCGCTGTTTCCGTTATGATCTGGTGGATGCCACGCATGCCCCGGATTTCTTCCAGGTCGAGGGGATTGCGTTGGGTGAGAAGATCACATTCAGGACCCTTCTGGGTCTCTTGAAACTTTTTGCGACCGAGCTGGCCCGCGCGACACAAGTCAAGTATCTGCCTGCCTATTTCCCGTACACCGAGCCCTCTGTCGAAATGCATGTGTGTCATCCCAAGCTGGGCTGGATGGAATTGGGGGGCGCGGGCCTGTTTCGCCCGGAGGTGACATGGCCGTTGGGCGTGAAAGTTCCTGTGATCGCCTGGGGATTGGGCCTGGACCGCATGGCGATGGTGGCCCTAGGCATCCAGGATATCCGGGATCTCTTCTCAGCCGATCTGGATCTGATTCGTACCAGACGGGCGAGAGGATAGACCATGCCGACGATTAACCTTAAAAAAAGGGACCTAGAACATCTCCTGGGCCGGGCTATCACACTACCCGACCTGGCCGATCAATTGCCGCTGGTGAAGGGAGAAATTAAGGGCTATGACGAATCGTCAGGCGAAATGAAGCTGGAGTTGAACGATACAAACCGGCCAGACTTATGGTGCGTTGAAGGCATCGCAAGACAGATCAAGACACACCTCGTAAAAAAAACGGTTTCATATCCATTCTATAACGGAAGCAGAACCCGCAAAGCGGCGGGTGTCCTTCAGGTGGCGCCGGAGCTCAAGAACATCCGTCCATATATCGGCGCCTGCATTGCGCGTGGACTGTCCCTTGATGATGAGACATTGGCGCAGTTGATCCAGACACAGGAGAAGCTCAGCGAAAGTTTTGGCCGGAAGCGGCGGCTGGTCTCGATTGGCCTCTACCGCCTGGCCAAGATCGTGTTTCCCATCTCTTACAAAACGGTCCGGCCAGAGGGTGTCCGGTTCGTTCCATTGGGATTTGAGTCAGAAATGACCCCTTCGGAAATTTTGAAGAAGCATCCCAAGGGGATAGTGTATGCCGATCTTCTGTCGCAGGCCGCAGAATTCCCTCTGCTTGTGGACCAGGAAAACAAAATCCTTTCCTTTCCACCGATCATCAATAGCCGCGAGATCGGTGAGGTACAGGTCGGGGATCGTGATCTCTTTGTCGAGGTGACCGGAACCGATCTTCGTATGGTGATCCTCACCGTCAATATCCTGGCAGCGAACCTGGCCGACCGCGGTGCGGAGGTTGCCCCGGTGGAAGTTCGCTATCCGTATTCCACGGACTTTGGGAGAGATATCCTGATGCCGTTGGTGTTGGCCAAACCAATGGCGTTGACGCTGGGTCATTTTATTTCTGCTCTTGGAGAAAATGTCAAGATGGCACAGGTCATCTCGGCCCTCAAGAGGTATGGATATCTCGTCAAGGGACGCGGCGACCGGCTCTCTGTCTCGGTGCCAGCGTACCGGGATGACCTGCTGCATCCGGTGGATGTGGTCGAGGACTTCACCATCAGCCGCGGCTATGACAGTTTTGAGCCCGAGATGCCGTCGGAGTTTACAGTGGGAGGACTCTCATCGTTGGAGCAGTTCTCGGACCGGATACGGGAGACGATGATTGGGATGGGATTCCAGGAGGTGATTTCGAATATATTGACGAATCGGGAGGAGTTGATCGACCGGATGAATCTTTCTGCCCAGAGCGGTTCCGATGATCTGGTGTCGGTGGAAAACGTGATGTCGCAGACCTACTCGGCTTTGCGGAACGGGATCATCCCATCCCTATTGCGTGTGGAGACGGCAAGTTCCAAGAGTTTTTATCCCCACCGGCTTTTTGAGGTGGGCGAGGTCGTTATCGTAGACGAAAAAGCAGATGAAGGCACCCGGACGCTTCAAAGGTTGGCAGGGCTGATCGCCCACCCATCGTCCAACTTCTCGGAGCTCCATTCCATCCTGGATTTGTTGATGTATTATTTAGGAAAATCCTACCAGTTAGAGCCGGTCACTCACCCTTCTTTTCTTGAGGGCCGCGTAGGGAGGATTGTGCATGAAGGCCGCGATCTCGGCCTCATCGGCGAGATTCACCCCCAGGTGCTGGAAAACTGGGAGATCCATATGCCCTGCAGTGTCTTTGAGATTGCCCTGGATGCTTTATTGAATGGGTGACGAAAGATATTATGCAGGTACCGCCCTATTTTCTCGGACCATTTGGACCAGCCTGGTAAAACCATCGGTATCATTCACCGCCATGTCCGCCAAGCTCTTTCGGTTGAGGCCCACACCTGCCCCTTTCAGGCCGGCGATGAATCGGCTGTAAGAAGTCCCATTTAGCTCCGCCGCGGCATTGATCCGGGCAATCCAGAGCCTCCGGAAGTCTCGCTTGCGCTGCCGACGATCCCGATAGGCATACAAGTTTGACTTGTCTACGGCCTCGGTTGCGGTGCGGAAGAGTTTACTCTTCCCGCCGTAGTAACCCTTTGCGGACCTTAGCCTTTTCTTGCGTCTTTGCCTGGTCTTGGGACCACCTTTTACACGCGGCATGTCTCACCTCATGAGTTACTTAGTTGAGTCTGTTAGGTCCGTTTTGTCCGTTAATACTGTGACCGCCTTTCACAGACCCAACAGAATTAACGGACTCAACGGGATTAACGACTATTTTCAAAGATACGGCAGCAGCCTTCGAATCCCCTTCAGCTCCGTCTTTTTGGCCTCTACCGGCAGGGCATAGCCTCTCTTTCGGCGGGAAGATTTTTTGGTCAGCAGGTGGCGTTTGCCGGCCCTTTTCATCATGATCTTTCCACTCCCGCTTATTTTAAAGCGCTTTGCAGCACCTCGATGCGTCTTCAATTTTGTCTTCATCCGAATCTCCACGCACTCACGGCTTCGCTGCCTTGGGTGCAAGTAACATGATCATGCTACGCCCCTCCATGGTGGGATGTTGTTCCACATTGCCTAACGCACCGACGTTCTGGACGACTTTCTCCATGACGGTCTTCCCCATCTGTAGATAGGCCATCTCTCGCCCGCGAAACATGAGGGTGATCTTGACCTTGTTCCCTTCCTCCAAGAAGCGTTTTACATTACGGAGTTTGACCTCCAGGTCATGCGGGCCGGTATAGGGCCTCAGTTTGACCTCCTTGAGATGCGTGCCTTTTTGGTGAAGCTTCTGGGCATGGAGTTTTTTGGACTGTTCGTACTTGTACTTGCCATAGTCCATGATCCGGCAGACAGGGGGATTATTTGTGGGGGCTACCTCCACAAGGTCAAAACCCTCCTCCTCCGCCTTCTTCATGGCTTCCTGGATGGGCAGAATCCCGAGCTGTTCTCCCTCGAGGCCGATGATCCTGACCTCCTTCACCCGGATCTCCTTGTTAATGCGCAGCCTGGGTGCTATAGTCTACCTCCTTTTTCTGTTTGAGTTTATTCGGGAATCGTTATACGTGATTCGAGGGAAGGGTCCCCCGACTAATGGTTAACTTATAACGACTCACGTCCACCTAAAACTCGGGTTGTTGTATGGCTCGGGTTCTGATCTCTTCTTGGATCGTTGTGATGAAATCCGCAAGCGATCTTTCCCCGGTGTCCCCCTCGCTTCGCCTTCTCACGGAGACCGTCCTGGCCTTGACCTCCTTATCGCCGGTGATCAACATATAGGGGATCTTGGCCAGTTGGGCCTCACGGATCTTGAGTCCCATCTTTTCATTTCTCAGGTCAGTTTCCACACGGATCCCTTGTTCCCTCAGTTGTCTCGTGATCTGCTGTGCATATTCATGTTGTTGTTGGGTGATGGGGATGACCTCCACCTGGATCGGGGCCAGCCAGGTGGGGAATGCCCCGGCATATTGCTCAATCAGCACCCCTAGAAAACGCTCCAGGGAGCCCATGAGGGCCCGGTGGATCATGATCGGCTGATGCTCGCGGCCATCCTCCCCCACATAACTGATCGAAAACCTTTGAGGCAGATTAAAATCCACCTGGAGGGTGGCGCATTGCCAGGCACGTCCCAGGGTGTCCTTGATTTTGATATCAATTTTTGGACCATAAAATACCCCCTCCCCTGGATCCACCTGATATTTCAAATCCTTCGTTTTCAAGGCAGATTCCAGGGCCTGTGTTGCCCTTTCCCAATCCGACAATGCCCCGACTGCCTTTTCAGGGCGGGTGGAGAGATAGATATCATGTTCGTAGAACCCAAAAGTATCTGATAGAAATAGGGTAAAGTCCAGCACTTGGAGGACCTCCTCCTCAAGCTGATCCGGCCTGCAAAAGATATGGGCATCGTCCTGGGTGAACCCCCTGACTCTTAAGAGGCCATGTAGGACCCCGGACCGCTCATAACGGTAAACGGTTCCGATCTCTGCCAGCCGGATCGGGAGGTCTCGGTAGCTGCGCAGATGAGACTTATAGATCAAAATATGGAAGGGGCAGTTCATGGGTTTGATCTGATAATTGGCCTCCTCCACTCGGACCGGGCTGAACATATATTCTTTGTAAAAGTCCAGGTGACCACTCCTCTTCCAGAGATCTAGGCGGGCTAGATGAGGGGTGAAAACAAGGTCATAGCCGCGCTGGTCATGTTCCTGGCGCCAGAAGTCCTCGATGACCCGTCTGATACGTGCCCCCCTGGGATGCCAGAGAACCAACCCAGGGCCGATCTCCTCATGGATGCTGAAGAGATCCAACTCCCTGCCCAGTTTTCTGTGGTCACGCTTCTTCATTTCTGCCAGCCTGGCCAGGTGTGCATCTAATTCATCCTGGGTTGGGAATGAGACCCCATAGATACGCTGCAGCATTGGGTTCTTTTCACTCCCCCTCCAGTAGGCCCCGGCCGATGTGAGAAGCTTAAAAGGCCCGATCTTCCCGGTGGAGGGCAGATGGGGTCCTTCGCAGAGGTCCACAAACTCTCCCTGCTCATAGAGGCTGACCTCGGGATCTGAAATTTCCTGGATAATCTCTACCTTATAGTTCTCGCCTTTTTTCTGAAAAAAGGCGACGGCCTCTTCCCGAGGTAAGTCCCGCCGAACGATAGGTAAGTCGGCCTTTGTAATCTCTTTCATCGTGTCCTCGATTTTGAGCAGGTCCTCGGGAGTGAATGGGCGTTCATATGCAAAATCATAATAAAAACCCTCATCAATCGCCGGGCCAATGGCCAGCCGGACCCCGGGAAATAGCCTCTTGACCGCCTGGGCCATGAGGTGAGAGGTACTGTGACTGTAGACCTCACGACCTTCCTCGGAGGAGAAAGGCAGCAGGTCTATCTTGCCATCCTGCTCGAGGGTGGCCCTGAGGTCATAGAGCCTCCCATCGACCTTTACCGCCACGACATCTTGTGGAATTTTCTTGCCGATCGCCTCGATGAGATTCAATAAGGAAGTTCCTTGCGGGTATTCCTTTTTAGTGCCTTCCGGTAATATGACGGTTACCTGCTCAGACATGATCTCTTTTGCCCATCCACCCCTGCCAGCGTCTGGTAGGACCAAATGCCTGGCCAGCTCTGTAGTCCCCTGCATTCAAGCCATACCCGAAAGGACCTCAAGCGCTAAATGAGATAACAGAAGGCATCATAGTTCCTCCCTTATGATGCCTTCATCAATAAACCAGGTGCCAGGAGCCGAAATCGAAGAAACCTTGCTTCTCCTCCGCCTGATGCAGATGGGATGTTCGCCCAAGGCGGATATACGAAGGGAGGATTCTTCATCCGACGCCCCCCTGACTGGCAGGCAATGCATGCACGGCAGTGGATGATTTCCATGGTAGGCACGGGCGGTCTTGAACCGCCGACCTCTACCGTGTCAAGGTAGCGCTCTACCCCTGAGCTACGCGCCTATTTTTGTTATAACTCTTAAGGTATTTTATCCTATTCAAAAAGCCTACATTTGTCAAGAGATAAGAGGTGAGTCGATGCCGGAGAGGGGATAGGGAATCCTGTCAGACCATTAGGGCGAAAGAGGCGGCCCCAACCATTTTCGGGGAGCCGCCTCTTCCTTAATGATAGAAATGATGGATCACCCCAGGCAATTCCTACCTGACTGCACTCTTCAGTGCCTTGCCTGCGCTAAACTTGGGGACTCGCATCGCCGGGATTTTGATTTCATCCCCGGTTCTCGGATTTCTGCCGATACGGGCCTTCCTCTTGGAAGTGGTAAAGGTGCCGAACCCCACCAGGGAGACCTTTTGACCCTTTTTAAGCGCGCCGATCACTCCACTGATCAAAGAGTTAAGACCTTTGGTTGCAGCCACCTTGCTGATTCCGGCAGAATCAGCCATTCTGTTGATTAACTCGGCCTTCGTCATTTTAACATCCCCCCTTCATTTATTGACATACTGATTAACCCTCGATGATTACAATAATCGGATTACCCTCCACAGGAAGAGGCCATCCGCAATTGGATCTAGATTACCTCTGGATCATCAACTTTCGGGCCAGGATAACAACTTAAAATATCCTTGTCAAGCGCAAAAAATTATCTTCGCTTAAGAGGAATCTTGAGCTCCTTAATCTTCTTGCGCAGGGTATTCCGGTTCATTCCCAGGATGAGGGCAGCCTGGATCTGGTTTCCATTTGTCTCCTTAAGGGTCAAGGAGATGAGTGGCCTTTCGATCTCCTTGAGCAAGAGAGTATAGAGATTTCGTGATTGGCTTGCCTTAATTTTTTTGACAAACTCTTTGAGTTTTCTCTCGACGAAGTCCTCCAGGAAAGGGTCCTGGGGAAGGGACCGGCCAATCTGTCTTAGAGGGGAACGAGGACGCTCTGAATCATCAAACAAAGCTTGGGCTACTTCCAGAACTCGCCTTGAATTTTTCTTCAGGAGCGCCGGCGGAATGACCATAATGGGTAAGGGATGTGCCGAGGATAGATGATGCTGTATTTGCTGGAGGTTCCCCATCCAGCCCTTCTTAGACTCCAGGATGACCAGGTCATAGTGGTGATTGTCAGATTGTTTTGGCTGCCTGCTGAAGGACTCAAAGGCAACCACCCACGAGGGCATCCTGCTCAACTCTTTATCCAGGATTTGGGAGAGTTCCTTATCATCATGTACAAAAAGGACGTGTCGCTCAACCATGCGGACTTCCAAGTGAGAAGAAGGTCAGACCATTACCTTGTTTGCCCCCAGGACAAGACCATCGATCTCAAGAGGCTTAAGAGTCGGCCTGGTGAGAGAGAGGACCTCATTCGATCGTCCAAGAGGTTTAAAGACGGGAAAACGGTGAGGCTACATCTCCTTGTTCATGGGTATTTGATTCGGAGAGAAATCATTTA
>DATECO010000052.1:0-8356 GCA_035286865.1 Nitrospiria bacterium
AAAGGGACAACTATCGGCTGCCCTTGAAGTCTTGGAACGGTTAAACCTTAGACAGAAAATAAGCGAGGGTCTGGCTTCGCCAGCCCGAGCGAGGGGCGTGGGGAGCACCTGCCTGCCCCCGCCTGCCGGACGGACAGGGGCAGGCAGGTCGGAGGACCAGCAGCTTGTGTCGCCGCACGGGCCCCCGCAGATGAATGATGACCTTTTGATCATGGATGCGGATGTGCTTTTTCCAGATGCCTTACTCTCCAAGTTAGTGTCCTCCCCCCATGCCAATGCCTTTCTCCTGGATCCAAGGTCCGATAGCTCCGGCGAGGAGATGATGTTGATGGTCAAGGGGGATCGAGTCATCCATATCGGCCGCAAGATGGAAGGGGCGTATGATCTGATCGGGGAGGGGGTTGGCTTTCTGAAACTTTCCCATCGCGATGCGCCCTTGCTCAAGGAGGTCCTTGAACAATTGGTGAGAGAAGGCAAAGACGGCTGTGAGTATGAAGAGGCTTTAGAGGTGTTTTTACAAAAGGCAGTGGTAGGATATGAGCCTGTGGGGACCCTCGCATGGACGGAAATCGACTTTCCGGAGGATATAGAGAAGGCAGAAAAAGAGGTTCTACCCCTTCTCAACGTCCAGGATATTTGAGACCTTAAGGTTTTACCAGCGCCCCAAATAATACGTCATTCCCGCAAGTTTGTAGCGGGAATCCAGGTTTTTCAAGATCTGGATGCCCGACCCGCCTGCCCCAGCCTGACCGGCAGGCAGGGGACGGACAGGTAAAATTATTCGGGCATGACGAGCCAACTTGTAATAGTTATTTCGTAACGGCTCCTTACACTCAATCGGTTTTAAGGGTCTTATCTCATGGAAGATGGATTGGTTGATCGCTATTTTAACCGCAGGCTTTCCGGCCACCTGACGCGGTTGTTTCTGAAGACTTCAGTCACCCCAAACCAAATCACCCTCATCTCCTTTCTGGTGGGTCTGATCTCCGGACTTTTTTTCTGGAAGGGAGGATACACCGACGGGATTATTGGTGCCCTGGTGTTTCAGATCTCGGCTGTCCTGGATTGCTGCGACGGTGAGGTGGCACGCCTCAAGGCAATGCAGTCGCGTATCGGTCAGTGGCTGGACGTTGTGTGTGATAATGTTGTCCATGTGGTCTTGTTTCTCGCCATGGCGTGGGCCATTTATAGGGCCACAGGTGCCCCCTCCGAGCTCGTCCTGGGCGGTCTAGCTTCTATAGGTTCCTTTTTCTCTCTGGGATTTGTTCTTCTATTGCAGCGGCAACCACCCGGCGATCCCTGGTCCCCACATGCAAATGATAGGTACGGCTTCTTGAGGAAGGCCACAGATCGGTTGACAAACCGGGATTTTTCTGTAATTCTTTTTATTTTCGCCCTGCTGGGAAGGCTGGACTGGTTTCTCTGGCTTGCCGCGCTTGGCTCAAATATCTTCTGGGTGGTCCTTCTGTGGCTTTATCGGAAAGAGGCACGGTCATTTTCTTGAAAAGGTTCAAGCTCTTTCTCCTCTGCCTGGGTCTTGCACTCCTGGCCTTGATGATCCATCAAATCGGCCTGGGCAACATCCTAAAGGAGATCAGTCAGCTTGGTTTTAACATTGTCTTCATCCTCATCCCGTACTGCTTTGTTTACCTTCTTGATGCCTTGGGCTGGCGAACGACGCTCAGGGAAAAAGCCAGGGAGATCCAATTTCCCCATCTCTTTCTCACCCGTATGGCGGGGGAGGCCATTAACTATATTACCCCATCAGCCTATCTAGGCGGTGAGCCGGTAAAGGCATACCTTCTCCAGAAGCATGGTATTCCTCTAGTGGATGGACTGGCCTCTGTGGTGACGGCGAAGACCGTTATGGTGATCGCCCAGGTGTTCTTTGTCTTGCTGGGAATTGGTTTGTCCTTTGCAAGCCACCCCAATGATCGTGGGATCATCTATGCCGCGATTCTGATTGTGATCCTGGTATCCCTTGCGGCGGCTTTTCTGGTCTTTGCCCAACATCGCGGCATGTTCGCGGGCCTTCTCTGGCTGCTGGAGTTGATGCGGCTGCCTGCAGGGTTCCTCAAACGGAGGGAAGACAAACTAAAGCACTTGGATGCAACCATTCTCACCTTCTATGGTCAGCATCAGCTGGGTTTTTTGCTCACCCTGATTTTTTTCTTCCTGGGGTGGCTGGTGGGTAGTCTGGAGATTTATCTTTTGCTTTATTATCTGGACCTGTCGTTTGATCTGCGCACTGCTGTCTCTTTGGAAGCCCTGGTCCTTGTGATTAGGGCGGCGGTCTTCTTCATTCCCAGCGGCCTGGGTGCCCAGGAAGGGGGAAACATCCTCCTCTTTGCCTCTTTCGGATTTTCCCCTGTCACGGCCATGACTTTTTCGATCGTCCGTCGGATGAGGGAGGTCATCTGGATCAGTATCGGCCTTTTGTACTTGGCAAAGCAGGAGATCGGCGTGGTACAATATCGTGAAGATGGCTAATCAAATAAGACGTGTCAATCTGGACCATATTGCCGCGACCCCCCTTCATCCTCTGGTCACCGAGGCGATGAAGGCCTATCTAGACCGTACATTCGGCAATCCCATGAGTCTTCACACCTTTGGGGAGGAGCCCCGGCTGGCGATGGAAGAGGCGCGAAGAAAAGTGGCGGATCTCATTCATGCGGATCCAAGGGAGATATTTTTTGTCTCCTGCGGGACAGAGGCCAATAATCTGGCCATAAAGGGGATTGCGGCCGCCTATCAGAAACGGGGCCGGCACGTGATTACCTCACAGATAGAGCACTCCTCCGTGCTACACCCCTGTCGCACCCTGGAAAAGCAGGGGTTTAAAGTGACCTACCTCAAGGTAGACCGGTACGGGATGGTTGATCCTGCTGAGGTCGCCCGTTCTTTTACCGCAGAGACCGTATTGGTCTCGATCATGTATGCGAACAATGAGATCGGGACGATCCAGCCCATCAAGGAAATTTCCCGCCTGGCCCGTGAGCATGGCGCTGTGTTTCATACGGATGCAATCGCGGCCATGGGCAGGATCCCTGTGGATGTCGAGGATCTTGAGGTCGATGCACTCAGCCTGGCAGCCAATCAGTTTTATGGTCCTCAGGGGATTGCAGCTCTGTTTCTGCGGCGCGGCGTCAGGATCACGCCCCTCCTGGAGGGTGGCATCCAGGAAAATGGTCGCAGGGCAGGATCGGAGAATGTGGTGGCCATTGTGGGGCTGGGCAAGGCTGCAGAGATTGCCAGACAGGAGCTTTCCCGTTGGCGAGATCACCTCACCGGGCTGCAGCAACGGTTAATCCAAGGCCTTAAAGAGCGGATGGACCGGATGCTTCTCACCGGGCACCCCACACAAAGACTCCCGGGACATGTCAGCCTCTGCCTGGAATTTACAGAGGGGGAGGCCCAATTACGTGCCTTAAGCCAGAGGGGCATCGCTGCGGCAACAGGTTCGGCCTGCCGGGATTATACGACGCGCAAGGTGTCGCATGTCCTTGAGGCCCTTGGCCTGGAGATACGCCTTGCACAGGGTTCACTCATCTTTACGATGGGCAAGGACAATACCGTGGAGGATATAGACTATACGCTAGAGGTGCTCCCACCTCTGGTCCAGCGACTGCGTTCGATCTCGCCTGTCTATGCCGAGACGATTAAGACCCAATCTGATTAAGTCAGCAAAGATCTCGTAAGAGTTCCCGGCGAACCTCCTGATCCAGGGGTGTTCTTGCACGATATTGCGGATGATCCACGACCAGCGCCGCCGGAATTTCGCCATTTCGAAAAGTGGCCTGCTGCTCCGGTGAGAGGCGGAAACGGACATAATGAACCGCGCTGAGCTTGTCCTCTTTGCTGTGCCCTTCTTCAAACTGCCCGTAAACCCGCTCCTGTCCGATCTCCATAAAGACCGATCGGCCGTTGTCGATCCCCTGGAGGACGTCCAGTATCTCCTGGATCTGCTCCGATTCGGTGATCTCGATAAACAGAGTGGCTGACAGCTCGCCCGGGCCGGCGATCAGGGGGTTGTATGTGTCCAGCTCGTCCTGGACCTTGGCCGTATGGTAGATATGCTCCACACGCATCATCTCCTGGATCTGGAACAGGATCGTGTCCCGATTCTCAAACACCAATGAGATCCGGTCGCCGAGCGGAATCCGCCGCAGTTTCTTGAGGGCGATGATCTCCTTTCGGAATTCCTTACGGATCGACTCGTATTCCGAGAGCGGCTTGATCTCTTTCAATTCGAGCGGTTTCATCGTTTATTCTAAGCCATAGGCCTTCTGGATCACCTGTATGGGGTGCAAGGACTTCTTTCCGGTGCTCTGTGTAAGCGCCAGGCCGGATAGAGGACAGTCCGAGGCGACTACGTCTGGTTCGATGTTCTCGACCGCCACGAAAGCCTTCCGCCCGACTTTGAGCGACAGGTCGTAATATTCCTCTTTGACTCCGAACGTGCCGTCATGTCCGGAGCATTTTTCAATGACTTCAACCGTGGCTCCGGGGATCAGGCGCATCAGGTCACGGGATTTCAAGCCGATGTTCTGGTCCCGGAGATGGCAGGGGATCTGATACGCGATTTTTCCAGGACTTGAGACGAAGCTTTTCGCCAGTTTTCCCTGACCTTCCAGTTTCATGAGATATTCGCAAAGATCATACGTATTCGCCGCGACCTTTCGGGCCTCCTCTGTGGGAACGAGATCCGGATATTCCTTCTTCAGCATCAGGCTGCAGGTCGGCATCGGGGAGATGATCTTGTAACCCGCATCGACGGCGGCTGACAAGGACTTCAGGTTCGAGTGGGCCTTTCGGCGGACGGTGTCCAGATCCCCGATATCGAAGTAAGGCATTCCGCAACATTCCTGCTCCGGGCAGATCACTTCGAGGCCGTTCTTATGAAGAACCTGGAGGGTGGCCTTCCCGATCTCGGGATCGTGGCGGTTGACATAACAGGTATAGAAGAGAGCCACTTTTTCTTTCTTTTCAATTTTAGGGCCGATCGATCCATTTCTGCGAAACCAAGTAGAAAAGGATTGCCGATGGAAATTGGGGAAGAGCCGTTCCCGGTGAATGCCTATCAGCTTTTCCATCAGCCAACGGACGGACCGTTGCCGAAAGGCCCAATTGGCGAGCGGTGCCACAAGCCCTCCCAAGCGCCCCATCCGTTCAACATCGGCCAGAAGACGATCCCGCAGACCGACCGGCTGCTGATTCGATCTTAAGTGTTTTCCCCAAAGCATGAGCCGGGGGAAATCCAGGTCATAATTGTGGGGAGGACAATAAGGACAATGATTGAAACAGAGTTTACAATAATAACAGAGATCCACCACCCGATTTAACACCGGCGTCTCTAAGGCGCCGACGTCGCCGTCTTTCTCATCGATGCCTCGGAACAGGACATCAAACGATGGGCAGAGGTTAAAACATCTCCTACAGCCGTTGCAGATCTCATAGACCCGAAGCGATTCGGCCTGAAGGGCTTCTGCATCCTTGAATTTGGGTGAGTCGAAAGGGATCATGACTCATTTCCAACGAACAGTGCGGGGCTGGGGCCGGCATCTCAAAACGCCCGACCTCAGCCGCTGACTGTGCGATTACTTCTTGATGGTATCCAGGGCCTTGGTGAATCGTCCTGCATGGGACTTTTCAGCCTTGGCCAGTGTTTCAAACCATTCCGCGATCTCTTCGAAGCCTTCTTCACGGGCGGATTTTGCGAATCCCGGATACATCTGGGTGTACTCATAGGTCTCGCCTTCGATCGCCGACTTGAGGTTTGCCTCGGTATCACCGACGGCTACGCCCGTCACCGGGTCGCCCACTTCGGCCAGGTAATCAAAATGCCCGAAGGCATGCCCTGTTTCGCCCTCGGCGGTATCGCGAAATACACCAGCAATGTCGGGCTGTCCTTCGATATCGGCCCGACGAGCGAAATAAAGGTACCGCCGGTTGGCCTGGGCTTCTCCGGCAAAACCTTCTTTGAGATGTTGCCATGTCTTGGTTCCTTTCAGTCCTTTTTGAGCCATTTCGGTTCCCTCCTTTTTTTTGGTTTATCCTTCCGATTGTTGCAGTCGCTGCAGTACCCATGGAATTCAACGCGGTGTCCCAAGATCTGATACCGGTGTTTCGCCCTGGGGGACAGCGCTAGAGCGTCCAGGGTGTTGTCGAATAGATCCTCGATCTTCTTGCACCCCAGGCAGACCAGGTGGTGATGGGGAGTCTGATTGGCATCAAAGCGTGCCTTGTCATGCCAAAGGCTGATCTCAGACGCGATCCCGATCTCTTTGAGGGTTTCCAGGGTGTTGTAAACCGTGTTCATCGAGAGGGTGGGATAGGATCTCTTCACGATGGAATAAAGAGCTTCGACGCTGGGATGCTCGGTGGAAGAAGCCAGCGCCTGGTAAACGGCATAGCGCTGACTGGTGAATTTAAGGCCGCGCTGCTGAAAATGCTTTCGGAGTTGTTCAAGGGTCAGCGACATAGCAAATATTCCTATTTAGGAATAATTACTATTTACCATATCACCCGAATGTTTGTCAAGGGGGAAAGATGGGTTGCCACGGGCATGTCAAAGTCCGCCCTGCATTGTCATTCCCGCGAAAGCCGGAATCCATAAGATATTGATTCTTGAATTCTGGATTCCCGACCCGCCTGCCGGACGGACAGGTAAAACCATTCGGGAATGACGAATTGGATTTTTGTATGAAACTCTAATATTTCGAAGGATTCAATCATACATAGGTTGACGTGGCCGTGCTCTCCATCGCTTGCTTTTTGGAGGTCGCTGTTATACCATTGAAGCTGTCATGGTGAAGGAATATCCGTTTCTAGTGGATGGCAAGTGGCGGCAGTCAGACCGTAAGGAAGAGATACGTAATCCTTATAATAATGAAGTAGTGGGTGTTCTCCACATGGCCTCCAAGAATCACCTGAATGAGGCCATTGTGGCGGCCGAGAAGGCCTTCCAGGCGACCAGGAATCTGCCCCGGTATCGGAGGGCCGAAATTCTGTCGGGAATTGCCTCTCAGATCCGTGAGAAGAAGGATGAAATCACCCGGCTCATCGTGGCCGAGGCCGGAAAACCCTGGCAGTATGCGGCCACCGAGGTGGATCGAGCCATCTCCACCTTCACCATCGCTGCGGAAGAAACAAAACGTCTGTCCGGTGAGGCCATTCCGATGGACTGGACCCCGGCGGGTGAAGGTTATTTTGCCATCTCGAAGCGATTTCCAGTCGGCCCCATTGCAGCTATCTCTCCGTTTAACTTTCCAATCAACCTTGTGGCTCATAAAGTGGCACCTTGCATCGGAGCGGGTTGTACCATGATTCTCAAGCCCCCGCCGCAGGCCCCCTTGACCACCTTGCTCCTGGGGGAGTTAATCCATGCCGTCTTAAGCAGAGCCAAGGCCCCGGAGGGGATGATTAGTATCCTTCCCTGTCCGGTGGATGTGGCAGAGTCCATGGTGATGGATGAGCGCCTTAAGATGCTGAGCTTTACGGGCAGTGCCAAAGTGGGATGGTACTTAAAAAGTCGTGCCGGGAAGAAGCGGGTGTTGCTGGAACTGGGTGGAAACGCAGGTGCCATAGTCCATGATGATGCCGACCTGGACTGGGCGGCCCAGCGCCTGGCTTTGGGGGCCTTTGCCTATGCCGGGCAGGTCTGCATTTCGGTACAGCGAATCTATGTCCATGAACTGATCTACGATCGCTTCCTGGGCCGGTTTTTGGAGGCAGTCAAGGGTCTCAAGGTGGGGGACCCCATGGACCCCAAGACAGTGGTCGGTCCCCTGATCGATAAGGGATCAGCCAACCGTGTCAAGGAATGGATCGAAGAGGCTAAGGGAAAGGGGGCCAAGATCCTGATGGGGGGTGGGCGTAAAGAGAATCTGATCGAACCCACCGTGATCACCAATGTGACTCCTGAGATGAAGGTCAGTTGCGAGGAGGTGTTCGGCCCGGTGGTGACCGTTTCTTCTTATTTTGATTTTGAGGAGGCTGTGCAGGCCGTGAATGAGTCGGCCTACGGCCTTCAGGCCGGGGTCTTTACAAAAGATAACAAGCGCACGATGGAGGCCTTCCAAAACCTGGAGGTGGGTGGGGTCATCATGAATGACTATCCCACCTTCCGTGTAGACCACATGCCCTATGGCGGGATGAAAGACTCCGGGCTTGGCCGCGAAGGGGTTAAATACGCCATGGAGGCGATGACTGAGATCAAGCTCCTCGTGATGCGCCTGGGTATGAATCTGTAATGGAGAATTACTTTACGGCTCTTCGAGTTTACTCAAGCCTTTCCAGGTGCCGAACCACTTGTGGCCTTCGCGGTCGAAGGCGATCGAGAAGACATTGTTGTTGA
>DATECO010000053.1:0-5829 GCA_035286865.1 Nitrospiria bacterium
CCATACGCCGCGGCCACTCCCTTTAGCACTCTCTCTACACTCGGTCTCAACCCCTTCCGCTCATAGCGTGGATGCTCCCGATCCATTCGTCTCACCTGCCCCCCTATCCGATCACAGAAAGCTTCACGACCCAATACCGGAACCTGCCGACCTCGCCGGTAAAACTCCTCGATCAACTCATCATTGCCCAAAAGCACAAACTCCTGAAACTCCCGAATACTCCCAAATCTCCCCAACATCTCTCCCACCTTAAGCCACGCTGGGACCTGTTTTTTCCTTAAATAGACCCCATGACTACTCCACCGATACGCTTCCGGGGCTTTAGCCAACCCAGCTTCAACCGGGTTTAAGTATATATATCGAACCACGGAGGCTAAATAGGCCTCTGCCTCCACCACAATCGCCTTGTAACGACCTCGAAACAGGGTCCCATCTCGTCGATGGGCCCGGTTGAACCGCTGCGTGTAAAGTCCATCCACATGTCGCATGATCCGGGAAAGGTTCCCCTCCGGGGTTCTTAGGCACAGATTGATGGATGTAGAATTATCGAAGGCTCTATGTAACTGGCAAAATATAGTGATCTCAAAGGGGGATTAGAAGATCAACACTTGAAAGATAGGGTAAGATCAGAAGATGCTCAGTGCAGTGGCATCGGTCATGATGTGGTTCTCTATTTTCTGCATGAGCAGGAGAAAGGCAATTTAAAAGAATCTCTACAAACTAGCAGGCCTGCTGTAAATTCTCTATATACCTCCCACCCTGTCTTGGAGTTAGGGTCCGCCCCATCTTTCTTGAGACATTATTAAGGTCCTCACGAAACCGGATCTTTTTAAGCTCGTCCGTTAACGCCTCGGTAATAATCTCTCCAAGGTTTTTCCTGGGCACCAGCCGCGCAAATTCCTCAAGCAATTGATCGGGAACAAGAATTCTTAAATTCCGGGGGGCAACTACATGGATCTCGGTCATTTTGGTCATCAGTCACCTCCTTTATATTCTAAAGAGACGCATTACGATAGGTTCTCATTGGTTTTTAGATATCGGGATTGATCCGGTTGGATAAAACAAGCAATTCCAGTGCCACCTTAGTATTGGAAGGATTCAATGTGGAAGTTAGTGTCTTTTAAAGTAGATTGTATCTATCCATTGAAACGGTATTAAAGGCAAAATGGATTGTGGGCAGAATTCTACCAATTAAGAGCAACTATTTTCATCCGGATTCCTATCAGAAAATCTCCCCCTGTTTGCCATGTTCTCATGGATCTAATTTAATATATTACTTTTTGTTGTATTCATACGCTTATTAAACATGGCAAAGCCAAAGTGTAAAAAATTCTTTGTGGCCCTTTGAGTATTATTTCCTGATTGGCAAGAAAGAGAAATCTATAGACCACAAGCAACGGGGTATTCTAGGGAAAATATTTCGATGTTTATTGCATGATCGTCGATTTGAAACTGAGGTCTATTCATGATCAATATAAAAACTGAAATTCATGCTCCAGGATTCAATAGCTCAAATTTTTCTGATAATAGCCCCATTATCCAATTGCAAATGTAACCTCTCTCCTATATATACTAGACACGTCAGGAGTGATCCAGGTTTCAGACCTCGCCAGAAGCAGATAGATATCGTCACATCAGTGTGTGAGGAGGCGTTGGCCGCTTGAGCGATGAGTCCTGCTGCAGATATTTACATGGGGTTGGATTAATGGGGGAGAGGACTTCTATACTGATTTTACAAAAGGCATCATGATATCTGGTCTAGGAAAAACCAAGAAGTGCCCCGTGATCACCCGAGTCCTCCCTAAAGCATTTTGACCTTTCGGTCTCTTCTGAAATCCTCGCACCTCCAAGAAGAATGGCCATTGGTCCGTTAAATACAGTGTTTCCCATTAAGATATGAAGAACTTTTGACCCACACCCCGGCTGTAGGCAACAAGTCGACACACCAAGGCGATAGCCAAGGTGGGCAGTTTGCAAATACCCAATTCCTGACCGGCACAGTACTCACAGTCGAGACTATTGTACCGAGATTCGCGGAAATTATGTGCTATTTTTCATTTCCGCCGAGGTTTTATAGATGGACCCGCTAGAGGAGAACACCAAGATGATGGATTACATAAGAATATTTCTTGTGGATGACCACCAGCTTTTCCTGGAAAGCCTGGCTGGATTGATCCAGAAGCACCCTTCCCTGAAGATTGTAGGAATGGCGAAGGACGCCAAGTCGGCTGTGAAAGAGATAAGGATCCTCCAACCCGATATCGTATTGATGGATATCTCCATTCCCAATCTTGATGGGATAGAAGCCACTCGCTTGATTACAAAAACGAACCCTAAGATCGCAATTCTCATCTTAAGCATGCATGATGAATCCCATTTTCTGTGTAGGGCCTTGGAGGCAGGAGCAATAGGCTATCTTTTGAAGGATTCGCCTGCCGAAGAGCTTTTCTTAGCCATTGAAATGGCCAATCATGGCATCTCTTTCATCAGTCTAGCTATCTTACGAAAGCTCGTC
This sequence comes from Nitrospiria bacterium, assembly GCA_035286865.1. Classification (GTDB taxonomy): domain Bacteria; phylum Nitrospirota; class Nitrospiria; order DATECO01; family DATECO01; genus DATECO01. The sequence goes on from DATECO010000053.1 coordinate 2,516, forward strand.
ATGAATCATCCTGGGACCAAGAAAAAACAGCGGCCTAAGCTTTTGCCTACCCTCACATGAGGGGAACAGGGAGTTTTAAAACAAAGGAAGCCATGATTTGGATCAATAAAAAGGAGAGCAACAAGAGACCCTCATTAACCATTTGCAGGAGGTGAATGACTATGACCAAAGCAAAGCTGATCGAAGCCGTGCAGAAGGCCAACAAAGACTTAAATAAGACGGCAATCGAGGGAGCTGTTGATTCAGCATTTTCTATCATTTCCAATGTCATCAAAAAGGAGGACCGCTTTGCCTATCCGGGCTTTGGGGTCTTTTCGGTAAGGAATCGAAACGCCCGAAAGGGAAGGAACCCCAGGACGGGAGAGATCATCGCAATCAAGCCCTCAAAGACAGTGGGATTTAGACCCGCTCCAACATTAAAGCGCGGCCTCTAAATTTGCGGGTAGTCAAGGGGAAAGATCAGGATCCATCTGGGCTTCCTTTCCCCTGTTGATGCAGATACGTGTAGGTCTCTTGGGCAATGATGGATTCTTCATCTACTGGGATCACGTAGACTTGACATGATGACCCTTCTGTGCTGATGCGTGACTCTATTCCATTGGCCATCCTGTTTCGTTCAGGGTCGAGTGTCAAACCGCACCAATCCATGTCGGCACAGACGCGCGCGCGGATTTGCGGGGAGTGTTCACCGATGCCGCCACCAAAGATAATGGCCTCGGCCCCACCGAGAATAGCCAGGTAAGCCCCCAGATACTTGCGGACCCGGTGGCAGAACGCATTCACCGCTAATTTAGCACCGGCATGGCCTGCCGCCTCCAGATTTAATAGCTCGCGCATGTCAGCGCTTACCCCGGACAAGCCCAGGAGACCAGAGCGCTGATTTAAGCCCTCTCGCAACTGATCAACACTAAAACCGCCCTGGGCCGCCAGGTGGAGCAGGACACCCGCATCCACATCACCGGGACGGGTGGCCATAATCAGACCCTCCATGGGAGTGAAGCCCATACTGGTCTCAACGGGTGAGGTTCCACGAATGGCAGTCATAGAACATCCATGCCCCAACTGCACGGTAATGACACGGCAGGTCCCCGGATCGCCACCAGTGATCTGATGATATCTCTCATAAAGATACCGGTGGGCGATCCCGTGAAAGCCGTAGCGCTTGATCCCGAAGGGGCTGGTCCAGGCAGACGGCAGTGCATAGGCCCGTGCATAATCCGGAAGGGTACGGTGAAAGGCCGTGTCGAATACAGCCACCATCGGGATATCGGGTCCAAGGCGTGACTGGCTTGCGCGCATGACGCTTACGCTGGCAGCATTATGGAGTGGCGCAAGGGATTCCAAGGACTCGATGGCCACCAGCACCTGATCGCTAATCCGGGCTGGCGCGGAGAACCGATCACCACCGTGAACGACCCGATGTCCAACTGCCGAAATTGCATCCAATAATGACCCTGGGGGCAGAGCAGTCGCTTGCAGCAACTCAAAGACCCACCCTGTGGCCTCACGGTGATCATTGATTATGGTACGAGCCTCATGCTCATTCCCGTTCACCGTCCAGGTACAGAGGGCGCTGGGGCCAAATGAAGACACCAAACCCTTGGCCAGCAGCTTCAATTCGGCTGGGCCCACTGCCTCGAATAACTTAAACTTAAGGGAGGAACTGCCGCTGTTGAAAACCAGGATCTGCATCGCAGGGCCCCGGTCTAACGAATGTAGGCCTCGGTGACGTAGCGCCGCATCATACGATGGCTGTTAAAGAAAGAGGCATTTTTACAAATGGCGCCCTTCATGATGGCCAACCAGCCCGCCCGATCTTCATAGTATAACGGCAGCACGACCTGTTCTAACTTCTGGTATAGGGAATCCGCATCATCGCCGTTGGCTGCGTCTGCAGAGTTGCCGATGGCCCAGCCCGTCACCCCCTCGATACATCCTTCAATCCACCAGCCATCCAATACGCCGAGCTGCGGCACCCCGTTGAGGGCGGCCTTCATCCCGCTGGTGCCGGAGGCTTCGAGGGGCCGTAGCGGTGTGTTTAGCCACACGTCCACCCCGGAAACCATGGCCAGGGCAATATCCATGTCGTAGCTGGGGAGGAATGCAATCGGGAGGACATCGGCAAGCTGTCGCATGTGGGCATGCAAGACCTCAATTAAGCGCTTGCCCCCATCGTCCTTGGGGTGGGCCTTACCGGCCAGCACGAGTTGAAATGGTCGCTTCCGCGCAATATTCTTCAAGCGTTCCAGATCGGAAAACAGCAAATCAGGGCGTTTGTAGGCCGTCATGCGTCGCCCAAAACCCAAGATCGGCACTTCCGCCGATAAACCCACAGCAGTCAGTTTTTTTACTTTCTCGATGAGCAATGTCTTGGCCTGCATATGGGCATCCCAGATGGTCTGATCTGGTATCCGGTCTGCATGGACCAAAAGCTCAGGTTCATGGCACCAGCCGGGCAGGTGGATATCGTAGAGCTTGGCAAAGCTCGGACAGGTCCAGGTGAAAGGGTGCACCCCGTTGGTGACCGCCTGAACCCGGTATCCGGGATAGAGCTGTCGAGACACTTCCGCATGGCGCTTGGCGACACCGTTGATATACTCGCTGAGATTTAGGGCCAGATGGGTCATGTTAAGGGTATCTTCACCCGCAAGGGACTTCAGGGTCATGGGGTCGATGAAATTCCCGAGGATCCTTTGTACCAGGTCGTAAGGAAACTTGTCGTGTCCCGCCTCGACAGGTGTATGGGTGGTGAAGTTACACCTCTCTCTGACTCTCGGGATGTCGTAGGGGGATTCTCCCGATCTCAACTCTTCTTTAGGCCGTGCATAACGTCGAAGGAGTTCCAGGGCCAGCAAGGCGGAATGTCCCTCGTTCATATGGTAATGCCGCACATTAAATCCCAGGGCCTGCAACATACGAACACCGCCGATCCCCAGCACAATTTCCTGCTTGAGCCGATAGGCCTCATCCCCCCCATAGATGTAATGGGTAATCTTCCTGTCATCACTCTGGTTTTCGTCAAGGTCTGTGTCCAGCAGGATGACGGGCTTTCTACCCCCCATATGGCCCTCCAGTAGATAAAGCCAACCACTGATCCAGACAGCCCTTGACTCAATAGGCACTGCGATCTTGGCCTCCAGCGGAGTGGCCCAACGGCTGGGTTCCCACGAGTCCGGATGCTCGATCTGTCGCCCATTGGAGTCGATCTCTTGCCGAAAATAACCGGCCCGACTCACAAGGCTCACGGCTACGATCGGGAGTCCCAGATCGGCCGCCGAACGGACAGTATCCCCCGCGAGGATCCCCAATCCCCC
>DATECO010000054.1:0-4146 GCA_035286865.1 Nitrospiria bacterium
GGGTTCTGAGGGGAGGAAGTCTTGATCCTATTGTCTCGAATGCTTACCCATGCCGCGCGAAGGTATATTGTGGTGCTCGTAGTATTCTTGGGGATAGTGTCGTTTTCCTTATGGGCAGTGGGTGAAGGACCGAAGGCACCACTATCAAGCGCGGTCCCCAAGGAGTATCAGGATAAAAAGATGCCCAGTGGCGGATGGACGGACCCCAAGGCTATCACAGAAGGAAAAGAGATTTATGAGGGAAAAGAGAACGCGATGGCGACCTGTTTTGCCTGCCATGGGATGGACGGAAAACCGATGCTTCCGGGCGCCCGAGATATGAGGGATGCCTCCTATGCAGACAAGATGACGGACAGTTACTGGTACTGGCGGATTGCGGAAGGAGTACCGGACACCCAGATGCAACCCTTCAAAAAAATACTCAAGGAAAAGCAGATTTGGGCGGTTATTGCCTATGAGCATACCTTTTCCCACGGAGGAAAGCCCGCGGAACATAAGCATTGATCCCGCCAGGTGAAACCTTCTGGCGGTGGGAATATCTGAAAATTTCCGGCGTGGAGGATATCATGAAGGAAGGTGAAAAGGCCGAAAAAGAAGGAAAGGAAAAGATTCCAGCCTGGCAGCTCTTCTATGATGACATTTTTCTGATCTTTATGCTAGGTATGGCGATTCCCCTGTTGAGTTATATCATCTGGGGATTGATGGATATCGCCAAGGTCCCCGTTGCGAAATAAGCAGTCAGTGTTCAGCTCTCAGCATTCAGGTGCTGATCGCTGACCGCTTTTTACTCGAGGAAAGGAGACCATCATGAGCATTTCACCTCCGGAACGGATATGGTGGAAACCATTGCATACGGAGGAAAAGGTCTGGCTGGCCCTGGCCCTGATCTTTACCCTCTCAACCTTTTTCTTTATGCCGATCTGGCATGTTATCGGGAGTCAGAATCCTCCCTCAGAATCCTATAAGGTGTCTCCGGCCCAGTTCCGGGACCGGGTGAGCGCCTTTGTCGAACAATATGTCCTCAAGGATGAAGCGGGCGAAGAAAGAGAAGAGAAGGGCATTCCCATTGTTCATCCGCCGCCCGGAAGCGATGTCTATCTTATGGCCCAGAGCTTTATGTGGTATCCAATTTTGGAGCTTGAGAAGGGAAAGACCTATCGCGTGCATCTTTCCTCGGTGGATGTAGAACATGGCCTATCGGTCTATCCTCTCAACATGAACTTTATGGCCCTCCCGGACTATGACTATGTGCTCACCATCACACCTACTGAAGCGGGTGAGTATCCGATCTTCTGCAATGAGTTCTGCGGAATCGGTCACCACCGCATGGTAGGAAGAATTATTGTGAAGGAGTAAACCTATGGCGACTCAAGTCGAACAATTTCGGACCTGCCCCGTCACGGGGCTCAAAGTCCATCTCCCGGCCGAAAACCTCATTAAGGCCAATGCCGTGGCCGCGGTGGTCTTTATCTTGATCGGAGGCATACTCGCGCTTCTGGTGGCGCTAACCCGCTGGCCGGCAGTTCATCTCCTACCAGCAGATCTTTTCTACCGGGCTCTGACCGCACATGGTGTCAACATGCTGATCTTCTGGATCATCTTCTTCGAGATTGCGGGGCTCTACTTCGGATCAGCGGTTCTGTTAAACGCGCGGTTGGCGGCGCCCAGACTGGGATGGTTTGCCTTTATCCTGATGCTCGCCGGGGCGATCTTGACCAACATAGTGATCCTGATGGGTAAGGCGGATGTGATGTTTACGGCGTATGTCCCGCTGAAGGCCCATCCCCTTTTCTACCTGGGTTATATTCTCTTTGCCGTAGGGGCGTTGATCGGCTGTGGTCTATTCTTTGCCACCCTCATGATCGCTCGGAGTGAAGGAAAGTATTCTAGCACCCTGCCTCTGGCAACCTTTGGCCTTGCAGTGGCGGCGATTATCGCTGTCTTGACGATTGTGGCTGGAGCTACGATCCTGATCCCTACACTTCTCTGGTCATTGGGAATTGTCCAGCACATGGACCCTCCAACCTATCGCTTGGTCTTCTGGCTGTTCGGCCATGCCTCTCAACAGATCAACGTGGCGGCCATGGTGACGGTCTGGTATCTACTCGCTACGCTGACCGTCGGTGCACAACCGGTCAGCGAGGTGTTTTCCCGCACCGCATTTCTGTTCTATGCCTTCTTCATCAATATTGCCTCGGCCCATCATCTCATGGTGGATCCTGCGTTGAGCCCGGCGTGGAAGGTCTGGAACACTGGCTACTTCTTCCATATCGCCGTGCTGGCCAGCATGATGCATGCCCTGGCCGTCCCGGCCTCGGTGGAATTGGCCCAGCGCCGAAAGGGATATACCCGCGGGCTCTTCGAGTGGCTGAAAAAAGCCCCTTGGGGGAATCCGGGATTTTCGGCCATGGTTTTCTCACTCCTCCTGTTTGGGGTCCTGGGTGGGATCACGGGTGTGGTCTTTGGAACGGAGCAGCTCAGCATCATCTCCCACAACACCTGGAGAATTACAGGCCATTTCCACGGCACGGTGGTGGCCGGAACGACTCTGGCCTTCATGGGGCTGACCTATTACGTGATTCCACTGATCTTTCGGCGGGAGCTGGTGGGCAAAAAGCTGGCGGCGATCCAGCCATACCTCTTCGGGATAGGCGTAACGCTCTTATCTGTCGGGATGATGATGGCCGGCGGCTTTGGTGTCCCCCGCCGGCACTGGGATGTGGCTGCTTTTGGCGGATCGCCCTTTGCATTTGAATTCAACCCCGTGATCTATCCCTTGCTGACAATGATGGGAATCGGAGCGATCCTGGCCGTGTTGGGCGGAGCGATCTATGTAGGTGTGACGGTAGGATCTGTTCTCTTTGGAAAAAGGGTGACCTCAGGACCCGTCTCCATCTCCTTTGGTACCTCAACGCCTGCCAGTGGAACTAATCCAGCGAAGAATCCTCAGGAGAAAACAGGAGGCTTTGGTGAACCGGGCACATTCGTCCTGGCTGTGATCTTTCTTGCTGTGTTTATCATCTACTACTTTCTGAACTGGAAGTGGCTCGCATCGGTCTGGCCAGTGGGTTGATGAAGTTGTGAGTTGCGAGTTCTGAGTTGAGGGGGGATGGAAAACAGTGAAGATCTCAGGGCGAGCGCTTTCCACAATAGTATGCATTATTGCGATATTCATATTTGCTACGGTTGCGGAGGCGGCCCTCGATCGGGAGAGGCTGACCATCGGGGGGGAGGTGCGGGAGCGGTACGAGTTCCGGGATGATGCTGACTTTAACAAGGTAGTCGATGATGCGCTAAGCTTCATAAGCTCCCGCATCCGGCTCCATGCTGGTTATGAGGTGACTCCTGATCTCGTTATCTTCTTCCAGATGCAGGATTCAAGGCTGTTCGGCTCGGAGACCTCCACGGCTTCTAATGAGAAGAACCTGGATCTGCACCAGGGCTATCTGCAGTTAAAAAACTTAGGGCCTTGGGTTCTGACGCTGGGCAGGCAGGAGATGATCTATGGGGATCAAAAGCTAGTGGGAAATTTCGGCTGGAGCAATATCGGGCGATCGTTTGATGGGATTAAGATGGGTTATGACACAGGCCGGGTCAGGACCGACCTCTGGCTGGCTACTATCAGGAAGTTTGCAAACACAGGAGCTGATCCGACTTTTGTCCCGACGCCTACCGTTCCTAGTGTCAGCAACAGAAAGGAGCAGACATTCTTTGGAATGTACACCACGTATTCCGGCCTGCCAGAAGTGAGCATTGAACCTTATGTCTTATTCCTTTGGGATACGGGCAGCGGCGGCTTGATCACGGATCCAGCGGCCCAGGACCAGAGGCGGGTGACTCTGGGCCTACGCCTGGCCGGCAAGGCCATGGCGGAGTCAATAGATTACACTGCTGAAGGGGCTTACCAGCTTGGCGGAATTCAGAGCAAGGACATCGCGGCCTATGCGGGGGCTGTAAAACTGGGGTACAATTTCACGCCAGGGCTGCCGGGTCGTTTAGGCATTGAATTTGACTATGCCTCAGGTGACGACAACCCGGCAGATGGCGATTTTAAGACCTTCGAAAATCTCTTTCCCACTAACCATATTCATTACGGCTATATGGATTACGTCGGCTGGCGGAACATGCAGGACCTGCGATTCTCAT
>DATECO010000055.1:0-17181 GCA_035286865.1 Nitrospiria bacterium
CCTGGAACTTCCTACCCAGAATCTTGCCGCCAAAGTCAAGAAGAAAGGCGCGAAGGTCTTGAGCCTGGGCGATGAAACGATCAGCCGTAAGGAGTGGCGTTTTGATTTCAGTTTTCCTGAACCGGATGGCAATCCGAATCCCCACCTCTGGCCTAACCTCGCCTATGCCATGAAATATGCCGAGTTGGTGCAGGATGCCCTCATCGGGTTAGATCCGAAGAATAAAAGTTACTATGTGGAAAATACCAGGAAATATCTGGGACAACTTGATCAATTAGATAAGGCCATCTTTGAATGTGTGAAGACGATCCCAGAGAAAAAACGTAGGCTTGTCACCTACCACGACTCCTTTGCCTACTTTGCACCACGATATGGCATGACAGTGATCGGGGCGATTCAGCCCTCCGACTTCTCGGATCCCACCCCCAGGGAGGTGGCCCGGATTATTGATCAGTTGAAGAAGGAGGCGGTACCGGCTGTTTTTGGGTCAGAGGTCTTTCCAAGTAAGATCGTGGCTCAGATCGCACGGGAAGCCGGGGCGAAGGTGGTGGACACTCTTCGGGATGACGACCTCCCCGGAGAACTGAGGGATCCAGAGCATACCTTTGTGGGGATGATGAAACAAAATATGATTCACATGACCAGGGCCCTGGGGGGAAATCGTGCCTGCATCGAGGGAATTGATGCGAGAAACGTGATCGGGAGGTAGTCTTTTGGGGTTAAGCCTATTCAAGCTGAGTGGTGGTTACTTGACAACATGAGGTCTTCAGCTAAACTTTATAACAGATAAGTTCTTCACCACCGATAAAGGCAAACCCATCGTAAGGTGGGGACGCAAAGCTACCGATCCTGTATAGCCTTATTAGGACAGCGGGGCTGCCGAAGTGGTTCTGTGTACACAGACCCATTTTCCTTTATCGGGAGAATGGATTGTCTGTGACTCTAGGTTCATCGTCTCAGAATAAGAAGGCCCCTCACCCCAGGCAAGTGATCCTGGCAACGGCCTTTTTTTTGTGGCTAGTTGCTGTCCTCTCTACACCTACTGTCGTACACGCTTTGGATCTCAGAGAGATCTTTCAAGTTGGAGCTGCATTTGTCTCCCATGTGGCCATCCATGAATCAGGGCATTATATCTTGGCCCATATGGGTGGAGCGAAAGACGTCCAACTCAATTTTTTTACACTGAAAGGAGGGAATCTCTATCTAGGCTTGTCAACGGCTAGAGGACTGGACCCGGCCTCATCCGTTTCCTACAAGGCCGCAGGCGAGGCAGCCGCCAGCTACCTCTTTGATGCGGCTCTGGAGAGCTACCGTACACGCCCCACAACCTATAACCGTTCGCTGCTCTTCTTTTCCGGTACGGACTTTCTCTGGTATACCCTTTACGCCTTCTATTTGACTGGAGATCGAAACCCCAGCTATGACCCTGTGGGAATCTCTCAGGAGACAGGTCTCTCTGCGGAGGCCATCTTGGGTATTGCTGCCATCCAGACAACTCTGAATTCCTATCGTATCTACTCAGGCAATGACGGTGTCATGCCTTACATCGACCTGGATCAGGAGTGGGTAGAATTCGGTATCCGGTTTAGACTATAATTTTAACGCATAAAGACCTAAGGGTGCCGGATCAATCTCTTCAAATATTTCCACATAAATTCAAAGTCTTCAAGTACTAATGACGGGTTAATCCTGTTCATTGCTTGACAAGGATGATAGGGTGTGTTATTTTATTTATATTAGTAACACACAAAGTGCAATAAAATAATAGAGGTTATGTAGTATAGGGGATTTTGTATGAAAAAGACGGTGCGTTTTGGGGTATCGCTGGATCACCATCTCCTGGAGGATTTTGACAAGTGGGTGGACAAGAAGAAGTACGTCAATCGCTCTGAGGCGATTCGTGACCTGATTCGTGATCACCTGGTGGAACAGGAGTGGGATGAAAACAAGGAGACGGTGGGGACGATTTCCATTGTTTATACTCATGATGTCAGAGAGCTAACGGATACCCTTACAGATCTCCAGCACCAGTATCACCTGCTGATCAAATCCGGTATGCATGTCCACTTGGACGAGCATAACTGTCTGGAGGTGCTGGTGGTCAAGGGCCGGGCCGGTGAGATCAAGAAGATTGCGGACCAGCTGATCGGAATCTGTGGGGTCAAGCATGGGAAATTGACCATGACCACGACTGGGAAGGAAATTGTGTGATATTGCATGAAGTATAAATCGTTAGCGATGCATGTTTGCAAAGGTGATGCTTCGGGCAAGTTGGAACCAGTTCCTCGGCACGGTTGGCTGCGCTTACGGTGCTCGCCTCCCTTTGTTGTCCGCCACCCCGGTATCTCAGCCATGGATGCGGCGGCGTCCAAAGGGCCTCCTCACTGGCCCCAACCTGCCCTCAATTTGCTGGCCTGGTGTATTCAGAGAAGCTGTTATACTTAGCAAAGATCGATGGATCCAGGAGTGTTTGAGATGGATGCTGTTATGGTTGAGTTTTCTGGTGTCTCCAGCGGCTATGAGGGCAGGCCAGTCTTTGAACGGCTAAACCTTGAAATCCCGCAGGGACAGTTTGTGGGGTTTGTGGGGCCGACAGGGTGTGGCAAGACCACCCTGCTTAAGACGATCCTGGGTGCAATTGATCCCCTTTCTGGCATCGTGCGGATCATGGGGCACTCCATTCGAAAGATCCCACCGGGTACGATCGGTTATGTTCCCCAGTTGGAAACAGTGGACTGGAACTTCCCGGTGACGGTTGAAGAGGTGGTGATCATGGGCCTGTACAACCGCATGGGTCTTCTCCCGTGGCCATCGAAGAAGGAAAAAGCGCGTGTCCACAGCCTGATGAATGAGTTGGGCATTGATGACTGCGCCCATCACCATATCCGGAATATATCGGGTGGTCAACAGCAGCGGACGTTCCTGGCCAGAGCCCTTGTAGGTGACCCGAAGCTTCTGGTTCTGGATGAACCGACGGCCGGGATCGACATCAAGACACAACATGATGTCCTTCACCTCCTGGGAGAATTAAATAAGAATGGAGTGACCATAGTCCTGACCACCCATGACCTCAATGCCGTAGCGGCCCATCTCCCCTTCGTGGTCTGCTTTAACAAAGGCATTGTGGCTGCCGGTCCACCTCACAGGATCTTCAACGCGGAGGTACTGAAGAAGACGTATGGGGCTGATGTCATTGTAATTGAGCATGGCGATCATCTGCTGATGTCCCATGGAACTCCCCTGTCTCTCAGGAGGGATTAAGCTGATTACGAGAGGAACTTGAAGTTCAATGGAATTTCTGTTTGAACCGTTACAGTATGAATTCTTCCGACATGGCTTGTGGGCCGCCCTGATGGTAGGTGCTCTGTGTGGGGTGGTCGGTGTCTATATTGTCCTTCGGGGAATGAGCTATATCGGCCACGGGCTCTCTCACGCGGCGTTCGGTGGTGCCGTGGTGGGGTATGTATTGAACATTAACTTCTATCTTGGCGCCGGCTTGTGGGGATTTCTGGCGGCCATCCTGATCGGCCAGGTCAGCAAGCGAAAAAAGATCAAGGAGGATGCCGCCATCGGAATCATTACCACGGCCAGTTTCGCCATAGGCGTGGCCTTAATCAGCCGGGTCAGAAAATTCACATTGAGCTTTGAGGCGGCCCTGTTCGGAAACATCCTGGGGATCACGTCCTCTGACCTGGTAGTGATCAGCGTGGTGACGTGCATGATTTCGGTTCTTCTGTTTTTATTGTATAAGCAACTGCTCTTTACCACCTTTGACAAAGATGCTGCAAGGATTTTCGGTATCAAGACGGAACTGGTGGAGATCCTCTTTTCCCTCATCCTGGCCGCTGCCATTATCGTCTCGATGAATATCATCGGCGTTACGATGATCGCGGCCGCCATCGTGATCCCGGCGGTGACTGCCCGAATGTTGACGGACCGATTCAGCCATATGATGATCGGTTCCACACTAATTGGATCTGGGACGGCTGTGACAGGGATGTACCTCAGTTATTATTTCAACGCAGCCTCAGGGGCCACTATCGTTCTGTTTGCGGCAAGCGTTTTTTGCCTCGCGATGTTCTATAATTACGTGAGAAGGCTGGTTCTGCTCCATGAGCATGCGCACCAGCATGGGGTGGTCCAGCATCTCCATGAGCATCCTCACGCCACGGGGCACGAGCATCCCCACGGAGAAGGGATTAAGGATGGGGTATCAACAGCTCAGGTTTCGGAAGGGACCATGGAGAAGCCCTCTGTAAAATGATGAAGCTTACCCTATTTGATAGGTGTGCCGGGCTCGACATCCTCCAGGAAAGTCGCCAGGGCCGCGACCTCCTTGTCCCCGGCGGCCAGGATCATTCCTTGTGATTCTACTCCCATAAGCCGCACCGGTTTGAGATTGGCCAGCACGATGACCTTCTTGTGGATGAGGTCCTCCGGGGAATACCTTTTGGCCATGCCTGCCACGATCTGGCGTTGCTCGCCGCCAATATCCACGTTCAGCTTTAGCAACTTTTCTGATCCGGGGACTTTTTCGACCGATAGGATCTTTCCCACCCTGAGATCTAGCCGCGCGAAATCTTCGATCCTGATCTGTGTTTTGGTTGTGGATTGTACACCAGGTATAGTCTTTGGGGCCGGTTGATCTGATCTCTCGGTCCGAGGAAAGAGTGGCTGTCCTTTACTAATAGGGCTGCCAATGGGGAGACTGCCCCCCCAACTGCCAAATTTGCTGCGATCATTCAAGGCATCGGGGGGAATAGAGTCGATTGCGAGCTGTCGAATGATTTTTTCCGAGGTTCTCGGCATGAAAGGTGCCAGATACCGGGCGATATATCTTAATGCCTCGGTGGCTGTGTACAGAACGGTGTCGAGCTTTTCCCGTTCTTGTTTCTTTTTAGCAAGGCTCCAGGGAGCCATTTGTTCGATATATAGATTGGCACGGTCCACAAGTTTCCAAATCTCGCTGAGGGCACGGTGAAACTCAAGTCGATTGATTGCTTGCTCAACCGGATCAAATAGCCCTAGTGCAATCTCCTTTATCTCTTCCTCCTCTCGGTGGCTTCCAGCAAAAGAGGGTTTGGGAATTACCCCTCCTCCAAATTGTTCGATCATGGTTAATGTTCGACTGACCAAATTCCCTAGGTCATTGGCGAGGTCACTATTATAACGCTGGATGAAGGCATCACGTGAGAAATTGCCATCTTGGCCAAAGGGGACCTCTCGTAACAAAAAGTAACGAAAGGCATCTGCACCGAATTCGTCGATGATGGCATTTGGATCCACCACGTTCCGTCTGCTCTTGGACATCTTTTCGCTCTCGACCATCCACCAGCCGTGGGCGAATAGTGTCTTGGGGAGTTTTAGCTGTAGGGCCATCAGCAGGGTGGACCAGTACACAGCGTGGGTCGTGAGAATGTCTTTACCAACCAGGTGATAATCTGCGGGCCAAATTTCGTTAAAGCGATCAAGATCTGCTGGATAGCCTATAACCGAAATGTAATTCACAAGGGCATCTACCCAGACATAGGTGACATAGTCAGGGTCGAATGGAAGGGATATCCCCCAGGAGAGCCTGGCCTTGGGACGTGAGATGCAAAGGTCCCCAAGCTGTCTATCGAGGAACCCCAACACCTCGTTGCGACGGGTTTCCGGAAGGATAAACGCTTGATTGTTTTTAATGTGCCAGCGGAGTTTATCTTGGTATTGGCTCATTTTGAAAAAATAGTTCTTCTCCGAGATACGATCCACAGATCTACCGCACTCAGGGCATTTGCCCTCTTTCAGCTCTTCCTCAGTCCAAAAGCGCTCATCCGGCAGGCAGTACCATCCTTGATACATACCTTCATAGATCAGTTTCTTATCCCAGAGATATTGCAAAACGGCCTGTACGACTGATTTGTGTCGATGTTCCGTCGTGCGAATAAAGTCGTCATTGGAAATATCAAGCCTTTTCCAGAGATCCTGGAAGCGGACCACTAACTCATCTGCATGCTGTTGAGGAGGAACTCCCCGCTCTGAGGCTGCCTGCTGAACCTTTTGACCATGCTCATCCGTGCCCGTGAGGAAAAAGACTTCATAGCTCTGTAGGCGTTTATATCTGGCCAGGACATCGGCGGCTACAGTCGTATACGCATGACCAATGTGGGGGACATCGTTGACGTAATAAATGGGTGTGGTGATATAAAATGTCTTTTTCATGACTCTCGGCTGATGGCGTTTTGGATCTGCATGAGCAGGACCTCCAGGGCCAGTTGCCGGTTGAGATTTCTGGAGAGGGCCTTCCAGATCCAGTGGAGCAGACCTGCATTAGCAATAATCTCCTCCACGCTTAAGAGGGATGCAATTCGAATAAACTCAGGGGAGGATGAACTGGCTTTAAGCTTGATGGCAAGCAGTTCCCTCAGCCATAGCCCAATCCACTCCAAGGCCTGTTCAGTGGTTTCACGGTTCTGCCCATACTCTTGGGCAAGCTCTAAGAGCCCATCCATCCGCCGAGGGGAGGTGTTAGAAAGGACCTGGCTAAACTTAAGCCATTCAGCCTCCAGGGCCTGGGGGTCCACTTCGAGGGCAAGGCCAATCCTGCCCATAGTCAGTGCAGCGACACGCTCAAGTTGGGAGGGGGGATCGGAGCGTTTCTGCTGCAACAGCCCGATGACCTGGTGATCGGTCAAGGGATTGAATCTGACCTTCTGACATCTGGAGACTACAGTTCCAAGAAGGGCATGGGGTCGGTGGGTGATGAGAATCAGAATAGTCTGATCTGGCGGCTCCTCCAAGCCCTTTAAGAGGGCATTGGCCGCTTGATCATTCATAGATTCCGCCTCGTTCAGGATCACGAATCTGTATAACCCGGCCATCGGCTTTAGGTGCATCTGCTCCTGGAGTTGCCGGATCTGGTCGATTTTGATCACATTGCCATCCGGAACCACCATGATCAAATCTGGGTGTGTTTCAGCCTCGATGCTTCGGCAGGAGAGGCACTGGCCACAGGCCTCCTCCGCGAGCTGTTCATCTGCCCCTCTGGTGGCCGATGGCCAGGCATCCGGCTCTGCCGAAGCCGGTTCGCGGCTCTGCCGCGAGAGGCGCGGGTGTGGGGCATGTGAGGATTCCGCTTCCGAGCGGAACCGGAACGGCCCCACATCTAATGCCGGGCCGGGGTGTGGGGGCACCTGCCTGCCCTGCCTTGCCGGCAGGCAGGCGGCGGACAGGTCGGAGGACACTTCCCTCGGTGTTGCCGTACGGGCCCCCACATATAAACACTCGCAGTTGGCGGCCTTCGCGAAGGCCTTGGCCACCAGCCTCTTACCGATGCCTTCCTCCCCGTGGAAGAGATAGGCGTGGGCCAGGCGCTTTCGCCGGATCGCAGTCTTAAGGATCCGGATCGACCGCTCATGGCCGATGATGTCTTTGAATAACATTTTTCTCCAGGAAGCTCACCACAATCTCCAAGATCTGTGCAGCCACTTTCTCAAAATCCCGGCTGGCATCGATGATAATGATCCTTCGAGGGTTCATCTCCGCAAGCTTTAGATATCCCTGCCGGACCTTATCATAAAACTCAAGCTGCTCTCGTTCAAGACGATCCTTGGAGGTGCGGGTGCCGATTCTCATTAGACCTTGGCGGGCCTCCACATCCAGCAGGATTGTCAGGTCTGGTTTTCTCCCAGCCGTAGCATACCGCAGCAGGGATTTAATCTTTTCCAGCTCAAGGCCCCGTCCATAACCCTGATAGGCCAGCGTGGCCTCCGAAAAGCGATCACATAAGACGACACTTCCTTGCTGGAGGGCCGGGAGAATAATCTCCTTGAGGTGCTGGACCCGGCTGGCCAGATAGAGCAACAACTCTGTCTTCGGGTCCATATCCTGATGCAGGGCGTCCAGCAGGAGATTTCTGATACTTTCCCCGAGCTTGGTCCCACCAGGTTCTCGGGTCTTCAATACCTTCCAGTCTTTTTGCACCAAAGATTCGGCTAAGGCCGCCATCTGGCTGGATTTACCGCTGCCCTCAATTCCTTCAAATGTGATAAAAATACCCTTCATATTAACCTGATCTGCCGTTCTCCGTCCCGTATCGGGTAGGGCATGTGCGACAACAGAATCACCTGCCTCTTTTGGCTAATATCCCGGAGGATATCCAGGACGATCTTCTGCCTTTGCGGGTCCAGCGTTAGTAGAGGATCATCCAGGAGGAGGGGAAAGGGGTGATTGTGGCCCAGGGTCATCAAGAATCCCAAGTACAGCGAAATGAAGACCTGGTCGAGGGTCCCACTACTCAGCTCTTCTAAGGACACGGGGTCAGAAGAGTCCTTCGCCAGAAGGCCGACTCGTCCCCCGCCTAATCCGCCTAAGGCGGAGGATGCGGTGGAGGAATCGAGGATCATCAGATCGCGATAGGCCCCTAATGACAATCTTGTAAAGATTTCTCGAGCTGTAAAGGAGACCTGACCGTGACTTCGAACGAGTGGATCCTGCAGCAGCATCTTAATGGGGTCATAAAGACCATTACCATAATTGGCTGGGATGTCCTTTCCATCGGATGGTTGAGTGACCTCACCACTCCCGCCTGAGGAGGATTGCTGTAAGCGCGCCTGCCCCTGCCCGCCTGAGGCGGATGCCAGCTCCTTTTCTACAGCACGTATCTCTTCATATAGGCTGGGGAGGTCCGGAGGGATCTCGTGATAATTTTTGATTTCTCGTTCTATCTCCTGGACAAGGCCTGATTTTTCTTCATACTCCTGCTGCAAGGCCGGTGGTTCCTTACCTTCAAGGACGCGTTTTGACTCTTCCAGGAGCCGCTGGTGGGTGGCTGAAAGAAGGTCATAGGCATTCATCTTCTCCTTGAAGGCCTGTACCGAGTCTGTATGGGTCTTTTTGAGGAGTTCAAAAAACTTTGCGTTCACCCGCCTGAATCTGGCCTCCAGGAGCTCCATGTTCTTTAACTTGCCATGAAGCTTGTCCGCAAGGATCTTCTTGCGGGAAAGCCACCGCGCATCCACAATGATAGATGCGGCCATGAAGCCCAATCCCATAAGCAATCCCACGAGATACAGATGCTGGTAGATGCCTGACAGGGATACAAGGAGGCCTGCCCCAAAGGACAGGGACGTGGCCAGTGCGCCCATCAGAAAGGCTTTATGTTTATAGATGGGACCGGCCGGAATCATGTTGATTTGATGTTCCAGCAGCGTCCTATCCTCTTCCAGGGTCCGGTGCTCCCGGTTTCTTTCCCCTAATTTCTCTTCAAATTCCTCCACGAGCTGCCGGAGATGCTCAGGTGTCCCCTCCAAGCCGGTGAAGGCACCGATCTTTTCATTGATCTGTTCTAATTCCCAATCCACTTCCTTGAGATCAGACAATTTTCGTTTCAGAATCCCCACCCGACTTTGCGCGTCAGAAAGCTGTTCCTCCAACTGGTAGACCTGTTCGGCCTTCTCGGCAAGTGCCTTGAGTTCCTGAAGCCTTTTTAACTTGCGTGTGGTGTTTTCCTGACTCTCCGGTCCAAACGCGACATCCACCTTCGAGTGCCCGATTGGGCCACCCATGGCTGAGAAGGATGATGTTTCCTCGGTCTTAATACGACCCGCCGAGACCGAGGGCAATCTTGATCGATCCAGGGAAAAGTAATAGGAGATCTGATGTCCTTCCAGCCCGCCGCATACTTGCTGGAGCCATCGGAGAACATTCTCTCTTCGCTTCTCGATCGTGATAAATTTCCGGGTGGAAGGATCATACTTGGAGAGGATACCCACATTCTTGATAAAGTCCTTGGCCAGCCGATAAACTTCACCATTTTTTATCTTGAAGGTGATAGCGCTCTGGCATGTGGAAGGGCAGGAGCGATGGATGATCTTTTCACTCTCTTCAGGGGTATGGTCAAAGAGGCTGAATAGAAGGGCGTCCCTTAGAGTAGTCTTCCCGCTCCCGTTACCCCCTTGCACAAAGTTCAGTCCCGGGCAGAATTCAAATCGGGTGATCTGCTGGAAATTTCTGACTCCCAGCAAAGCCAGCTCTAAGAGGATCATTGGGCCAATCCTTCTCGATTTGCAAGCCCTTGAGGGATATTAAAGCCCCTCTTTCCCCAGAAGCAGGTACCGACCGTACTGTGCTTCTCTGCTACGCTCCTGCCAAATCAAGTTAAACTTATTAATAATAATTAAAAAAAGTAGAAATTGCAAACGAAAAAGGCTTGCATGAAGTCTAAAAAATGAGTATTATTATGTTTTTAGGCCCATTCCCATCAGATAACGGGCAAAAGGGCCATTGGGGCGCAAGAGGCGAAAAATAATAGAAAGTGAAAAAGAAAAAAGACTCTCTGGTGGTAATTGTCCTGGCTGCGGGCGTCGGAAAGCGGATGAAGTCCAGGCAGGCTAAGGTCTTGCATCCTGTGGCGGGCCGACCGATGATTCAATACGTCTTGGACCTGGCCGAGGCACTCAGTGCAGACCGGATCCTGTTAGTGATCGGCCATGATCGAGCTCATGTCAGGACGCTGCTTGCTGGGAGAATCAGCCGGGGACGTATTGAAGTGGTTGTCCAGGAGCCCCCGTTAGGCACGGGGCATGCAGTCCTGATGACTAGATCCCTGTTGGCCGACTATCATGGGCCAGTGATGATCCTCAACGGGGATCACCCCTTGCTGAGGGCCGAGACGGCATCGGATCTTTTGCGGGCCCATCGAGAGGGCGGTGCAGTGATCACACTGCTTACCGCACACCTTGAAAATCCAGATGGCTATGGGCGTATCCTCCGTGGCCCAGAGGGCCAGGTAACAGGAATCGTTGAAGAGCGTGACGCGACGACGCAGCAGCGGCAGATCAAGGAAGTGAATAGTGGTGTTTATGTCGCCCAGGCCGATCCCCTGTTTGAGCTTCTGGAGGAGATCAGGCCGGAAAATGCCCAGGGCGAGTACTACCTGCCCGATACTGTGGGTCTGGCCGTTCAGAAAAAATTCCAACTCCAGGCGATCACAGCCAGGGACCCCAATGAGACCCTGGGCATCAACACCCGGATCGACCTGGCCAGGGCTGAGAAAGTGATTCGGAGAAGGACTGTAGATCGGCTGATGCTTGAGGGGGTGACCCTTATGGATCCGGAGACCACGGTAATTGACAGCACAGCCAGGGTCGGAAGGGACACCGTGATTTACCCATGGACGTGTGTCGAAGGGGAAACTCAGATCGGCGAGGACTGCGTGATCTCATCTCATGTCCGAATCAGCAACAGCCGCTTAGGCAGGGGGGTGTTGGTCAAGGATCACTGCGTGATTACCGATTCGGTCTTGGAAGAGGAGGTCTCTGTCGGCCCGTTTGCCCATCTGCGGCCGGGGACCCACCTGCGGCGAGGCGCCAAGATCGGGAACTTTGTAGAGGTCAAGAAAAGTGAGATCGGCGAGGGTTCCAAGGCCAATCACCTCACCTACCTGGGAGATACCGTTATCGGAAAAGGGGTGAATATCGGGGCAGGGTCTGTCACCTGCAATTACGACGGGGTCAAAAAGTCGAAGACGATCATTGAAGATAATGTCTTTGTAGGGAGCGATAGCCTCTTCATCGCCCCCGTGAAAGTGGGCCGAGGATCCGTTATTGCGGCGGGGTCTATTATCACCCAGGATGTGCCGCCAGGTTCGCTGGCTATCGGACGGGCCAGGCAGGTGAACAAAAAGGGCTGGGCCAGGAGGAGAAAAAAAGACGTTATTCGTGATTCGATAAACGTTAAACGTAAGCCGACAAGAAACAAATCGATTCGCGAATAACGATTCACGGTTAACGAATAACGAGGTTCTCATGTGTGGCATCATTGGTTATATCGGTAGGCAGAATGCGGTGCCTATTCTGATCGAGGGGCTACGGCGGTTGGAGTACCGTGGTTACGACTCGGCCGGGATTGCCTTTCTGCAGGATGGCCGGCTTGAGGTGAAACGCACGGTAGGAAAGCTGATTAACCTAGAATCGGCCATCGCCGGACAGGAGTATCGTAGTCATGTCGGGATCGGTCATACCCGCTGGGCCACGCATGGACGGCCGTCGGAGGAAAACGCGCATCCGCACCGGGTCGGCAGTCTGGTCTTGGTCCACAACGGAATCATTGAGAACTATCTTGCCCTGAAACGGGGATTGCTGGCCGAGGGGAGGACTTTTTCTTCGGAAACGGACACCGAGGTGATTCTACACCTAATAGACAAGGCGATCGAGGCGGGCAGAGGGCTCGAAGAGGCTGTTCATCAAGCCCTGGAGCAGATCAGGGGATCTTATGCCTTTGTAGCCATGCATGGGCAGGAGCCGCACACCCTGGTCGCAGCCCGTATGGGTTGTCCCCTGGTGGCAGGCATCACCCCGGATGGGTATTTTGTAGCCTCGGATGTCCCTGCAATCCTGCATCAGACCCGGAAGGTCCTCTTCCTGGACGACGGTGAGATGGTGGTCTTGAGCCCCCAGATGATACGGGTGACCGATTTTGAAGGTCACCATCGTGAAAAGACCATCTCCCATGTGAATTGGAGCCCGCTGGTGGCCGAGAAGGGGGGTTACAAGCACTTCATGCTCAAGGAGATCCATGAACAGCCACGGGCGATCATGGATACCCTGATGGGGAGGGTCTCTCAGGAGACGGGCGAGGTCTATTTAGAGGAGATCCATCTGGATGGGGTTGATCTGGGCCGCTTGAGAAAGGTTTTCATGATTGCCTGCGGGACTTCCTGGCACGCCGCCCTGGTCGGCAAATATCTCATCGAGGAATTGGCACGGGTCACGGTGGAGGTGGACATCGCCTCCGAGTTTCGTTATCGCGATCCCCTGCTGGATCCCAATGACGTTTGCATCCTGATCTCCCAATCAGGTGAGACGGCCGATACCCTGGCGGCCTTGAGAGAAGCCAAATCCAAACAGGCCTGTTCTATCGCCATCTGCAATGTGGTGGGGAGCACCCTGGCCCGTGAATCGAGGGGAACGATCTACACCCATGCCGGCCCGGAGATTGGCGTGGCAGCTACAAAGACCTTTACGGCCCAACTTGTAGCGCTCTATCTCCTGGGCATATTTCTGGGCAGGAGTCGTGGAATTCTCCCTTCGGAGCGGGCTACGGCCCTGATCCATGATCTACTCCATATTCCAAAGCTTGTTGAGCAGATCCTCAGAGATGAGAATAAAATTCAGGAACTGGCCAAGCGCTATTTTAAATACCGGGATTTCCTTTTCTTGGGTCGTGGTATAAACTACCCCATTGCACTGGAAGGGGCCTTAAAGCTCAAGGAGCTTTCTTATATCCATGCCGAAGGATATCCCGCGGGAGAGATGAAGCACGGACCGATTGCCCTTATCGATGAGAATATGCCGGTGTTGGTCCTGGCCCCTTCGGATAAAGTGTATGATAAAGTGGCCAGCAATATTATGGAGGTCAGGGCCCGGGACGGGGTGGTCCTGGCCATAACCACGGAAGGCAATCAGGAGATCACTTCCAAGACGGACGAGGTGATCTATATCCCGCAGGCGGATCCCCTGCTAATCCCCATGCTCCTGACTATCCCCTTGCAGTTGCTGGCCTACCACATCGCTGTGTTGCGGGGCTGCGACGTGGACCAGCCCCGAAATCTGGCCAAGAGCGTAACAGTGGAGTAGCATGGATTTTCTCAGCGACCTCAATCCCCAGCAGCTTGAGGCAGTGACTCACACCGAGGGCCCGTTATTGATCCTGGCAGGCGCCGGGAGTGGGAAGACCCGGGTCATTGCCTACCGGATAGCCTATCTTATCAGTGAGAGAGCGGTGAGCCCGGACCAGATCCTGGCAGTGACCTTCACCAACAAGGCGGCCCACGAGATGAAGAACCGGGTGCTTCAACTTTTAGGAGATCAGGCCAGGAGGGTGTGGATCAGTACTTTTCATTCGGCTTGTGTGCGGATCCTCCGCCAGGAAATTCAGCACCTGGGCTACAGGAAGGATTTTGGGATTCTGGATGCTGCCGATCAGATGGGCTATATTGCGGAATGCGTTAGGGAATTAAACATCAACCAGGATCTTTATAACCCCAAAGAGATTGCCAGGCAAATTTCTTGGCTCAAAAACCGCATGATATCGCCCCAGGCCTATGCCGGGCGGTCACAGCCCTTTGGGTTTGAGGACAAGGTGGCCAGGGTGTATTCGCACTATCAGAGTAGACTCAAGGCCTCCAACAGTCTTGATTTTGACGATCTTCTCATGATCGCGGTCAGCCTGCTCGAAATGAAGGGTGACGTGCTGCGTGGCTATCAGGAGCGTTTCCACTATGTGATGATCGATGAGTATCAGGACACCAATCATGCCCAATACCGACTGGTCAAGCTGTTGGGGGCTGGCGGGAATGTCTGTGTGGTTGGGGACGATGATCAAAGCATTTATGGATTTCGAGGGGCGGACCTGGGAAACATCCTCCATTTTGAAAAAGTTTATCCCCAGGCTAGGGTGATCCATCTTGAGCAAAACTATCGCTCTACCCAGACGATCCTGGATGCAGCAGGAGTGGTGGTGAGGAAGAATCGGAAAAGGAAGGCCAAACAGCTCTGGACCCAGAATCCCAAGGGCACCTGCGTATCGGTATGTCAAGTCACCGATGAAGAGGCAGAGGCCCGTTACATCGGCAAGACCATCAAGGATCTGACAGCCAAAAAGGACCTCCATTATACAGACTTCGCCATTTTGTACCGGACCCACGCACAGTCGAGGGCCCTTGAGGAGGGCATGAGGGATGAAGGTATCCCCTATCGGATTATTGGAGGCCTTAGGTTCTATGAAAGAAAAGAGGTCAAGGACCTGTTGGCC
Organism: Nitrospiria bacterium; assembly: GCA_035286865.1. Lineage (GTDB taxonomy): Bacteria > Nitrospirota > Nitrospiria > DATECO01 > DATECO01 > DATECO01. The sequence continues at coordinate 14,794 of DATECO010000055.1, forward strand.
TACCTGAAAGTAATCATAAATCCTGCTGACGATTTAAGTCTGAAACGGATACTCAACGTTCCCCCCAGAGGGATCGGTCCGGGTGCGGTAGAGATGCTAGAGTCCTGCGCAAGGGCCCAAAATATTCCGCTCTCACGGGCAATGGCAGAAGTCTTGGATCAGGGCGGATTGACCTCCGTGCAGAAAAAGGGGCTGATGCAACTGACCGAACTGTTTACTGAGTTCCGACACCTTTCAGGGACAACATCCATTTCCGAGTTGTTGGGGATTATCCTGAAAAGGGCGGGCTATGAACAGATGCTTCACGAGGAGATCCAAAGGGGAGTGGCGAAGGGGGAGTCTCAATCAAGGCTTGAGAACATCCAGGAGTTGTTGGCGGCCGCGCGGATTTTTGAGGAGCGACTGGCCACTTCGTGTGAGGATTCTCCCCTGTCGGCCTTCCTGGAACATGTCGCCCTAGTGACAGAGACTGAGCCAGAAGGAGAGGGATCGGTGGAAAAAAAAGATTCAGGTTATCGGGGTGCTGTATCGCTCATGACCCTTCATAATGCCAAAGGCCTGGAGTTTTCTGGGGTCTTCATGGCAGGCATGGAAGAAGGCCTTTTCCCCCATCAATCAGCCCTGACCGATGCCGACGAAATGGAGGAGGAAAGGCGACTCTGCTATGTGGGGATGACACGGGCTAAGGAGAGGCTCTACATGGTCTATGCCGATCGACGAAGGCTGTATGGGTCGGATCAGTGGAGAGATCCCTCACGCTTTATTGAGGAAATCCCGGATGCTCTCGTGAGGCGGATCAGCTTGGATGAAACTGGGGTCGGGTCGGTGTCGGGCCAGCAGGAGAGCAGGCCTTCCCGAGTATTAGAAGATAGGCCACCGATGGGCCCTTTTAAGGTCGGTCTGCAGGTCAGACATCCTTTATGGGGGGTCGGTCGAATTCAGGTGGCCGAAGGACAGGGGGAGGATCAAAGGGTCGTGGTTCATTTTAAGAGTGTGGGGACAAAAAAATTAGCCGTGAATTATGCCAGGCTAGAAAAAGTCGATCCAGGCGTATAGATGATTTTTTAGCTTAGGAAACGATAATGAAGATTACTAGGGAGCAGGTGGAAAATGTCGCCAGACTGGCCAGGCTGGCCATCAGTGAAAGGGAGAAGGAACTTTTCACTCGACAGCTTGGCGAGATCCTGACCTATATAGAGAAGCTCAAGGAGCTGGACACCTCGAAGGTGGATCCGATCTCCCATGTCCTGCCCATCAAGAATATTTTCAGGGAAGACGAGGTTAGACCCTCTCTTCCCAGGGAAGAGATCTTGAAAAATGCCCCGGATCGGACAGAGGAGTTCTTTCGAGTCCCCAAGATCATCGAATAGTGTTATAAGTTAGACATTATTCGTTAAGCGTTCCCACTTTAGGACATAATATAGATGTAAAACGGCGACGAGTAACGAATATAAATTATCGAATAACGATTAACGAATAACGGAGGTTGCATGTTACGCTTGATGCTCCGATCTAAGATCCACCGGGCCACCATCACGGATGCCAATCTCGATTATGAGGGGAGCCTGACGATCGATCAGGAACTCCTGGCAGCAGCCGGGATCTTGCCCTATGAGCAGGTGATGGTCTCCAACCTCAACAATGGAGAGCGGTTTGAGACCTATGTCATCCCGGGAAAGCAGGGTTCGGGGACGATCTGCCTGAACGGTCCTACCGCTCGTAAGGGGGTCATCGGGGACCGAATCGTGATCTTCTGCTATGAGTATTATAATGAGCAAGAACTTAAGACCTTTAAGCCCACGATTATCAAGCTGGATGAAAAAAATCGGATGCTTAAGTCATGACGGATTTTTACCGCTTGACAATTCATGAGGTTCACGAAAAACTGAGAGCCCGTAAGGTCTCCTCCCAGGAGCTGGTGCAATCTCTCTATAAAAGAATTGAGGAGGTAGACCCCAAGATCAGGGCCTATCTCACCCTAACAAAAGATTTAGCCTTTGCACAGGCAAAGGCCGCGGACACACAGTTTGAAGGGAGGCGGTCCACCCATCCACTGACCGGTATTCCACTGGCCATTAAGGATAATATCTGCGTCAAGGGGGTCAAGACTACCTGTGCCTCGAAAATCCTTGCAGACTTTGAATCCCTTTACGATGCGACGGTGATTGGAGGGCTTGGCGCCGCAGGGTATGTCCTTCTAGGTAAGTCCAACATGGACGAATTTGCCATGGGTTCTTCGACTGAGAACTCTGCGCTGGCCCTCACCAGAAATCCGTGGAACCTGGAGCACATTCCCGGGGGATCCAGTGGCGGGTCGGCGGCGGCCGTGGCGGCAGATGAATGCATCGCGGCGCTGGGCTCGGATACCGGGGGCTCCATCCGGCAGCC
>DATECO010000056.1:0-3144 GCA_035286865.1 Nitrospiria bacterium
TTGTTTGACTAAAGGGTCGTAATTCGATATGATCATAATAAATAGGTAATCCATTGAAATTTTAATAAAAAAGCTCTAGTTCCGCAGATGGTGGGATACCATTCTCAGATCATTAATGATAACCGTTGTGAGCCCTATGAAGAATAGTTTTGATGAAATTTTAGGCCAGATCCTTCAGTACAATCCCCAGGCCGATACGGGGCTGATCCGGAAGGCCTATGAGCAGGCGGACTCGGCCCACGAGGGGCAGCTTCGCCATTCTGGGGAGCCTTTTCTGAGACACCCGCTCGCCGTGGCCGGCATACTGACGCAGCTCAAGATGGATGTGCCCTCGATTACGGCGGGGTTGCTACATGACACTTTGGAGGACACCAAGTTTACACGGGAACAGGTCGAAAAACATTTCGGAAAAGAAGTGGCCAAGCTGGTGGACGGTGTGACCAAGATCGGAAAGATCGAGTTCAAGAGCTATGAAGAAAAGCAGGCTGAGAACTTCCGCAAGATGATCTTGTCCATGGCAGAAGATATCCGGGTTATCATCATCAAACTGGCCGATCGGCTCCATAATATGCGCACCCTGGAGTCCCTCCCTGAATACAAACAGAAGCGTATTGCCCAGGAGACTCTCGAGATCTATGCCCCCCTTGCCAATCGGCTGGGGATCGGGTGGATGAAGAGTGAACTTGAGGATCTCTGTTTTCGATATCTCATGGCAGAGGTCTATTTCGACCTCGTGGCCAAGATGGCCAAAAAGCGAGAAGAGCGAGAGCGGTATGTCCGCGAGGTGGTCGAGATCGTGAAACAGAGTCTAGGGGAGTATGGGTTAAAGGGAGAGGTGATGGGCCGGCCAAAACACCTCTACGGAATCTATCAGAAGATGAAGAGACGGGATCTCCCCTTAGAAGAGGTTTACGATCTCCTGGCGGTGCGCATTATTACGGATACCAAGATAAGCTGTTACGGCATCCTGGGGATGATCCATTCCCTCTGGAGGCCGGTCCCAGGGCGCTTCAAGGACTACATCGGGGTGCCGAAGTCTAACCTCTACCAGTCTCTACACACAACCGTGATCGGCCTTAAGGGCGAGCATGTTGAGTTTCAGATCAGGACCGAGGAGATGCACAGGGTGGCCGAGCAGGGGATCGCAGCCCACTGGCGATACAAGGAAGGGGGCCGGATTGATGAGCGGGATAGTCGACTCTTTGAATGGCTCCGGCAGTTGATGGAATGGCAACAAGAACTGGTTGACAATCGGCAGTTTCTGGACTCCGTCAAGATGGACCTCTTCTCTGACGTGGTCTATGTCTTCACCCCGAAGGGGGATGTCAAAGAACTGGTGAAGGGATCTACCCCTATCGATTTTGCTTATTGTGTCCATACAGAAATTGGCAACCACTGTTCTGGGGCCAAGGTCAATGGCAAGATCGTCCCCTTGCGATATCAGCTCAAGAGCGGGGACAGTGTGGAGATTATTACCTCCCCCAATCAGACTCCCAGCAAGGACTGGATCAAACTGGTCAAAACCCCCCGTGCCAAGGCCAAGATCAAGCACTTGATCCGTTTGGAGGAAAGAAGGCGCAGCCTGGATATTGGGAAAAAACTCCTGGAGCAGGAACTCAGGAGAAGTGATCTAAGCCCCTCTGAGACCCTAAAGTCCGACAAGTTCCTGGGCATCATCAAGGAGCTTGGCTTGGCCAATACGGACGAACTATTAGTGGCGATCGGGTATGGTCGGGTCGCGGTTACTCAGGTGCTCAAGCGTCTGCACCCGGACATTGGCCTCAAAGAGGGGATCAAGGAGAAGGTGATTCGCAAGATCCTCCCCCAGGAAAAGGGGGTCCGTATCAGAGGGGTGAATGATATCCTGATCCATCTCTCCAAGTGCTGTAATCCTGTGCCGGGCGATCGGATCATTGGATTTATCACAAGGGGCCGTGGCCTATCCATCCACACCGTAGACTGTCCCAATATCGATGAACTGGACTATGATAAGGACCGATTGGTGGAGGTGGACTGGGACTCCAAGCAGACGGTGCCCCACCCCGTCCAGATCTCGGTCCTCACGGTGGACCGGCCGGGAATGTTGGCCTCGGTTTCGGCCTCCATCTCCGCAACTCAGACGAACATTAGCCACGCCGAGATCAAGACCACTGAGGACAAAAAGGCAAGTCTCAATTTTGTGGTTGATATCCTCAACACCGCCCATCTCGAAAAGATCTTGAAGAACATTCAGCACGTGGAGGGTGTGCTCTCCGCCAAACGCGTGCGGAAGGGATAATTCTTTCCCGATATCAGTACGGATCAGAATTTGAGGTGGGCACCCAGCCTTATCTTCTCTCTAGCGATTAATCCCGCGTTGAGTTCCAACACATACAGAGCCTTCTGAGCTGGATAATAAGTCCGGCAGGAGTCGTCCCCGCATGGCGGGGCCTTCTCTTCCATGTGAATTACCTTATGATTTTTATCCAGCCAGAGGATGTCTAGGGGAATCCGGCAATTTTTCATCCAGATGGCGTGGTAATCCGCATCTTCAAAGATGAACAGCATCCCGGAGTTAAGAGGAAGCTGGTCCCTGAACATGAGGCCCATCACCCGTTTGGGGGATGTGTCTGCCACCTCGGCCATGATTTTTGTGCCTGAAGGAAGCCGTACCTCGATCGTGCGATTCTGATCCTCGGCTCCGATCAGTGCCAGGGACAGACAGGCGATCATTATAACGATCCACCTTGCTTTCATCATTCGGAATAATAGTGAAAAAGTTCTGATCGGTCAAGGCATGAATAGGAATTTTCCCTTGACCCGATGAAAATGGATCAGTAAACTCTACTTATTCCCGTAAGCTCATGAGTGTGTATTTGAATCAAAAGCGTTTTTTTGAAGAGGCCTACCGAACTGGGGAACACGGCTGGCCCACGGCTGATCCGTCCCGCTTTGTCATAGAGTTTCTCAGGACCTTTCGGAAAGAAAGTCCGCGGGGCCGTATCCTGGACATCGGGTGCGGGGAGGGCCGCCACACCCTGCTGTTCGCCAGGGCCGCCTATACAGCGATCGGGATGGATCTTCAACCCCTGGCTATTCAACGAGCCAGGGAATATGCCCGCTCTGAGAAACTCAAGGGTCGCTTTAAGTTTGTGCTGGGGGACG
>DATECO010000057.1:0-3957 GCA_035286865.1 Nitrospiria bacterium
AGGATGAATAGCCGCACCCATCCGCTGGGCCTATCCCCCAGGTAGGGAGCTGTCGGCTATTCTGACTTTCTCTTGCACGGGCTTTACGCACGATGTTATAATGATACAACACGATGGAACCGAAACAAAAGCAAGATCATATTCGGCGCCTGACAGTGACATCTCTGGAAGGTGAAGCCATGACTTCTGCCGTCTTGGACTCCCTGGTGGATGCAGTGGTGATGGTGGGACCGGATGCACACATTAAGTACTTAAACAAGGTGGCTGAACGCCTATTAGGCTATTCACTCGGAGAGGCGAGGGGTCAGCACTGTGCCCAGATTATGCGCTGTGATTCCTGTTATGACGGTTGTTTGATGGAGCGTTCGATCCTGGCGGGTGAGAGCCGGAGTGATTTTGAAACAGTTTTGAGAAACCGAGATGGCAAGTTGGCGACCATCAGCGGCTACACGTCCCTGCTCCATGATACGGCAGGGAAGATCATCGGGGGCGTTCAGGTCTTTCGGGACATCTCGCATATGAGGACCTTCTCAGAGCCGCTCAGGGGAAAGTACAACATTACCCACGTCATCGGCAAGAACCACAAGATGCAGGAAATTTATGAACTCCTTCCCGAGATCGCCAAGACCAAGTCCACTGTCTTAATCGAGGGTGAAAGCGGGACTGGCAAGGAACTCCTGGCTCATGCGATTCACCAGTTAAGCCCGCGTAAGGACAAGCCATTTATCAGGGTCAACTGCGGGGCCTTGGCCGAGGGGATCCTTTTAAGTGAACTATTTGGCCACATCAAGGGGGCCTTCACCGGGGCGATCGCCACGAAAATCGGCCGATTTGAGCTGGCCGATGGTGGGACGATCTTCCTGGATGAGATCGGTGACATCAGTCTCTCCACCCAGGTCAAATTGCTGCGGGTGCTCCAGGAAGAAGAATTTGAGCGCGTGGGAGAGGCCAAGCGCATGAGGGTGGATGTGCGGGTGATTGCTGCAACCCATAAAGACCTGATCAGGGCGATTCAGGAAGGTGAGTTTCGCCCGGACCTTTATTATCGCCTCAGGGTCATGCCCATTCACCTACCGCCTCTGAGGGAGCGGAGGGAGGATATTCCCCTTTTGATCAATTATTTTCTTGCGAAGTTTAACCGGGAGTTTGGTCGGAAGGTCAATGATATCTCCACAGAGGCGATGGACGTGCTGCTCAATTATCATTATCCCGGCAATATCCGCGAGTTGGAAAATATCATCGAACATGCCATGGTGTTGTGCACCGCCCCCACCATCCAGGTTGAACACTTGCCGATGGATGTTCGTGCTTTCGAAGTTGAGCCGCAGGCATCGGGGAGCCCTCTGAATAGGGAAAAAGCGAAGTTAGTCACGAAAAAAGTGTTCTCTATGAATGACCCGCTCAAAGCATCAGAACGGGAGGCCATCCTCCGCGTCCTTGAACAGACAAAATGGAATTATGGGGAAACGGCCAGGCGCCTCAATAAGAGTAGGGTGACCCTGTGGAGGAAGATGAAGGAACTGGAGATTACTGCCCCCAAACAGCAGAAGAGGAACCCGGCATGAGACGGGTGAGGTGAGCCCGAAGGAGGTTAAGATGGGTGCACAAGAAAAGAAGGTCAAGGAGCCTGCGAGGGAAGATCGTGCCGATGAGGTTAAACCCAACGCAGCGGTGGTGGAGCGGGCCAGAAAAATTACAGAAAAGGCCGATGAGCTCATCGAGGAGATCGATGAAATTCTGGAAAAAAACGCTGAGGAATTTGTAAAGCACTACGTCCAGCGAAGCGGTGAATGAATTGGCCTTTCATGATGCGTGGGGATCCAATATCCCGCTTCGCGAAAGACGGACCAGCCCGTGACTGGCCACCTACCGATGGCGGGCAGAGGCCAGGGCATCGCCCAGAATAATGAGCGGAGAGGAGCGAATTAAGGTATGCCACAAGAAATTGCCGCGGTGGAGAAGACACCAGAAATCAGGGAACTGATCGAGAGATTCTTATTATTGCTCGGTGAAGATATCACACGGCCAGGGCTCAAGGAAACCCCAAAGCGTGTGGAAAAGGCCTTCAGATACCTCACCCGGGGGTATCGTCTGGATATTGAGAAGGTCCTCAATGGTGCACTGTTTCCAAGCGAGTACAATGAGATGGTGATCGTCAAGGACATTGATTTCTATAGCCTTTGCGAGCATCATCTCCTCCCATTCTTTGGAAAGTGCCATATCGCTTATCTTCCCAATAAGAAGGTGATCGGACTCTCAAAGATCCCCCGGTTAGTGGAAGTCTTCAGTCGAAGGCTCCAAGTCCAGGAACACTTGACCTGTCAGATCGCGGAGACGATTCAGGAGAAGATTGATCCGTTTGGGGTGGCTGTTGTGATGGAGGCCAACCATCTCTGCATGATGATGCGGGGGGTGGAGAAGCAGAATGCTCTGGCCGTGACCAGCGCGATGTTGGGCATCTTTAAGACCGAATACAAGACCCGGGCCGAGTTCTTGAATCTGATCGATCGTGGAAGGAAATAGAATAATAGTAGAATAAAGGCAGCCATCAGGCTTTGCCTGTGGCTGCCGCAGGGCGTGGGGGCATCGGAGGACTAGCAGTTTGTGTAGCCGCACGGGTCCCCACATAAAATGGACAAGCTCATCATCACGGATTTACAGTTCCACGGCCACTGCGGGGTCACGAAAGCTGAGCGGGAGGTGGGGCAGCGTCTCTCACTGGATCTGGAAATGTACTGTGAGCTGAGCAAGGCCTCTGCCACAGATACGATGCAGGGGCTCCCCGATTACAGCCACGTCGCCAGTGTCGTGCTAGAGATCGGCCGGAAAGAGCGGTTTAAGCTTCTGGAATCCCTGGCCACGCACATCGCGCGGATCCTAATGAAACAATTTGCACTGGAAGAGGTGGTGTTACGGCTAAAAAAAACTCATCCCCCTGTCGAGGCGATCCAAGGCTATTTTGGGGTGGAGATCAGGAGGCGTCAGGGGGATTTTTGATGGGTTGCTAAAGTTGCCATAACCATCTATACTGGAGGGAGTATAACAATGCCTTATCTATCTGAACGGCAGCGAACCAAAATCATCAGTCTGGCAAAGGATCTGGATTCCCAGGTCCAGTGTGACGTGGTCAGATCCCAAGAGAACCATGGTGGCTTTGTGATTATTCTGAGCAAGGGGGAAACACAGATAAAACTCGATGTCAGCGAGGATGATCTGGAGCATGCTGTGGATGACCCTAAGACACAGAGTGAAATCCGCTGGCGGTTAAAGAAAGCCTTGGAAGTCTCACCCTGAAATATATTTCATGAACGAACGTCGAAAAGCCAAACGTGTTATCATCACAGCCATTGCCGAGGTCAATAGTCTTGAAGCTAATTCGGTACAGGAAGGATATGTGGCCAATATTAGTAATAAAGGGATCGGGGTTTTCATGAAGCAGCCCTTGAAGCTCAACAGTCGGGTAGAGATCAAGATGAGCTTTTATACCCTTAATGGAATCAAGGATGTTGAGCGAATCATGGGAAAGATCAAGAGAGTTGAGCCATTCTCCAATGTCTATAGCATCGGAATAGAATTCGATGGCCTCGACCCTGTAAAGGACCGAGAACTGATTTCCTATCTCACAGCCACCCAGAAAATATTTTAACCTGCCGTCCTCCGAAACACTAAAAAAGAGTAGCACACCAGGATAATTAAAATCAGTAAGCCCCCCACCTTGCCCAAAATGCGCCATCTGCTATACTTAGGCTGACAGGATAGACGCCAAAGCAATGGATATCCAGATGAAATTCAAGAAGACAATGAGTAAGGTTCTATCTGTGCAAAGGGACATGATTGGGCAAAAAGTGAGGCGCACTTTACGCCATTTGTTGTCCACCACTCCCTTTAGTCTTAAATCAAAATTGATTCTCCTTTTCAGCCTTCTCTTCGTTATAGTTATCTTCATGGTTTCCCTTT
>DATECO010000058.1:0-2033 GCA_035286865.1 Nitrospiria bacterium
TCGCCTGCAGGTTCTTTGCCGTATCCAGGAGGCTCTCTCCCTTCACCACGCTACTGGTTGAGACAGAGAAATTCACCACATCAGCCGAAAGGCGTTTGGCGGCCAGCTCAAAGGACGTTCGGGTACGCGTACTGGGCTCAAAGAAAAGGTTCACCACTGTTTTCCCCCGCAAGGTGGGTACCTTCTTAATCTCCCGGGTCGTGACCTCCTTAAAGGACTCGGCTGTGTCCAGGATCAGGTTAATCTCCTCTACATCCAGATCCTTGATACCCAGGATGTCCTTTCTTTTAAGGCCCATACTCTCCTCCCATCAGCCTTCAATTTCTTTTGTGATGATCACCCTGTCTTCTTCCCCTTCTTCCTCAAGGAATACCTGCACCCTCTCCTCACGAGAGGTTGGGATATTTTTCCCCACGTAGTCAGCCCGAATAGGTAATTCGCGGTGCCCTCGATCAATTAATACCGCTAACTGTATCACCCGGGGGCGGCCAAAGTCGATGAGGCCATCCATGGCGGCCCGGATGGTGCGACCGGTGAAAAGGACGTCATCCATGAGAATGATTATCTTGTCCGTGATGTCACCTGGCAAGGCCGTCTTTTTTAAGACTGGTGGATTCTTCTTCATCGTGAGATCATCTCTGTAGAGTGTGATGTCCAGTTCTCCAACCGGGATACGGACCTTCTCGAGTTCTTCGATCTTCGTGGCCAGGCGATGGGCGAGATAAACCCCTCCGGTACGGATTCCCACCAGGACAAGATCATCTATTTCTCGATGATGCTCCAGAATTTCATGCGTAATCCGGTTGAGCGCCCTCTGTATCCCAAGTCGATCGAGGACCACCTTTTCCTCTCTGCGTGCCATACCCCCTCACTAAGAGCCTTATAGTAAACAGACACAAAAAAACCCTCCCGCCGATTAATCGGGAAGGTTTTCCGTACCCAAGCCAGCAGTGCTCATGATCTCTTCCTTTCTAGTCTCGCCGGACTAGTCATTAAAGGACAAATCCACTATATTACAAACCGGTTCTGTTGTCAAGCGGAACTTGATTTCGGCCGAGAAAGGGCATATTTTTGCATCACATACTCAGGGGTGTCTCTTGTGGTTTTAAGCAGTCTGGAGGCCTCTGTGGCATTTCCAGAGGTCCTTTCAAGGTTGGTGGGACTGTTTCAGCCGAGCAATCTCCCGCATAACCTCATCCACGATCTGCTGGGAAACCAGCACGGAGTCAGGTAGGCTGTAAAAGCGTGACAGATCTAAGGGATTTCCGTAATGGACCGTGAGGGTTTGAAAGAGCCGGGGGAGAATTCTCCCTCTGGGAAGAACAATCTCCGTTCCACGAATATAGACTGGAATCACTTTTCGGGGACGGGAATCGTGGATGACCTTGCCCATGCCGGGGCGGCCGGGGAGTAACTGCCCCTCATTAGAACGCTTGCCCTCCGGAAAGGCCACAATCACACTCTCTGGGAGGAGTTCGACCATACGGCCCACCGCTTCAAGATCACGCTGTCCGCGGCGGACCGGGATGGCACCCCAGGAGGAGAGAATATTCTTGATTACAGGGATCTGGAACAGCTCCGCCTTAGCCGGGGCTCGCCACCAGACGGGAGAGAAAAAGGGCATTGAGGTCGCAGCGATGAAAAACGGATCAATAGCAGAGACATGATTGGACAGAATCAGGACATCTCGTTCCACTCGCTTCGGGATATTCTCCTTCCCCAAAACCCGGACCCGACTGAACACCCTGAAAATGACATACCAAAGGAGCAGGCCAACCGCATGCCAGAGGTTTCGAAAAAAACCGGGCCCTCTGGTCGGATTCGTGACAGCCGTGGCCATCAATCCTGCTGATCGGTGAGGTCGAGCTTGATGTGGAGTTCTTTGAGCTGCTGGTAAGTCACGTTAGAAGGGGCGTCGGTGAGGGGGCAGATGGCCTTCTGGGTCTTGGGAAAGGCGATGACATCACGGATGGAGTCCAGACCTGCCAGGATCATGGCTAGTCGGTCCAGGCCAAAAGCAATTCCGCCGTGGG
>DATECO010000059.1:0-5135 GCA_035286865.1 Nitrospiria bacterium
GGATGTCACCGGGGTAGTGAAGTTAGCGGAAGGGGTGGAGATGGTGATGCCCGGGGACAATGTGACCTTTGAGGTGCAGCTCATCATGCCGATTGCGATGGAGGAGGGGCTGCGCTTTGCGATTCGGGAAGGGGGCAAGACGGTAGGGGCGGGAGTGATCAGCCAGATCTTGGAATAACGTTGAGTCGGTTAATTTGGTTGAGTCCGTTTAGTCCGTTTATGAATAAAACGGCCTCACATCCTCCACGGACCTAACCGACCTAACGGACCAAACTGACTTAACCGACTTAACGGAAATAACAGACCCGTAAGGATTCGAGAAAATTATCCTATGGACCAGAAAATACGCATAAGACTCAAGGCATATGATTATAGAATTCTAGACCAGTCGGTCGTAGAAATTGTGGAGACCGTGAAGCGTACAGGGGCCAAAGTTTCAGGTCCTATCCCATTACCTACGAGGATCAGCCGGTATACAGTGCTTCGATCACCGCATGTAGATAAAAAGTCTAGGGAACAATTTGAAATGCGGGTGCACAAGCGCCTGATCGATATCCTCGAACCCACCCCGGAAACGGTGGATGCCTTGATGAAGCTCAATCTAGCGGCTGGCGTGGATGTAGAAATTAAGCTATGAGGATAAGGCTAGTATGATACAAGGTATGATTGGGAAGAAACTCGGGATGACCCAGGTCTTTACAGAAAGCGGCCAGGTGATTCCGGTGAGCGTCGTACAGGCCGGACCGTGCCGGGTGGTGCAATTAAGGACTCCAGAGAAGAATGGATACAGTGCAATACAGCTCTCCTATCAAGAGGTGAAGGAGGGCAAACTCTCGAAGCCTGGAGCGGGCCACTTTAGGAAGGCAGGAACTCCCCCTTCCCGCTATTTGAGAGAATTTCCCGGCGATCTGCAAGATGTTCAGGTAGGACAGGTCATTACGGCTGATATCTTCCGGAAGGGAGAGAAGGTGGATGTGGCCGGAGTCTCTAAAGGAAAAGGTTTTGCAGGTGTAATGAAAAGGCATCATTTTTCCGGTGGGCCTGCCACGCACGGTTCCATGTTTCACCGTACCCCCGGCTCGATTGGGAGCAGTTCATATCCCTCCCGGGTCTGGAAGAATCAACGCATGGCAGGTCAGATGGGAAATGAGCGAGTCACGGTGAAAAATCTGGAGGTGGTAGAGGTCAAGGTGGATCAAAACCTCCTGCTGATTCGTGGGGCCGTTCCTGGGAGCGCCGGAACGTTGCTTATCATCAAAAAGGTGGTAAATAAGAAGTAGGGGAAGCACGAATGCCGAGTGTTGAGGTCATTAATCTTTTGAATGAGCGAAAGGGTACGGTAAACCTAGATGATCGGTTTTTTGGGGTTGCTGCCCGGCCTGGTCTGCTCCACGAGGCGGTTGTGATGCAGTTGGCCAACCGTCGGCAAGGAACCGCCTCCTCTAAGACACGGGGTGAGGTACGCGGTGGGGGTAAAAAGCCCTGGAAGCAAAAAGGGACGGGCAGGGCCAGGGCGGGGTCGATACGCTCTCCGCTCTGGAGAGGTGGCGGGGTCATCTTCGGACCCAGGCCACGGACCTATGCCCAGCGTTTCCCAAAACAGAAGGCCCGTGTTGCCCTGTACGGGGCGTTAACCGCCAAAGTCCAAGAGGGGTCATTAAAGGTGGTGGATGATTTTTCACTGACTGAACCGAAGACACGCGCCCTGATGGACATGCTGAAAGGTCTTCACCTGGAGGGGAAAACCCTAATCCTAATGGATAGCCCCTCCATGGAGTTAGAAAGATCCGCTCGCAATGTTCCTTTCCTGACGGTCCGGGATCTCTGGCACTTGAATGTCTATGAGGTCATCCGGCACAAATATCTTTTAATGAAGCGCCAGGACCTGGAGGCTTTACAACAGAAGTTCATCGAAAGACTCAACGGCAGGACCTCATGAAACTTGATCCACACGAAATACTGCTCAAGCCCCTTTTAACTGAGAAGAGCACGGCGTTGCGGGAGGCCGCAAACAAGATCTGTTTTGTGGTTCATTCTCATGCAAACAAGATCGAGGTGAAGAGGGCCGTGGAAGAGATCTTGAAGGTCAAAGTGGAAAGAGTCAATATCCTTAACATGATCGGGAAGCCGAAGAAGACGGGGCGATTTGTGGGCAAGAGACCGGATTGGAAAAAGGCCATCGTCACACTGAGAGAAGGCGAAAAACTCGACATTTTCGAAGGGACTTAATAGATGCCGCTGAAGCAATATAATCCAACGTCCCCAGGCCGGAGGGCCATGACGACCCCGACCTTTGAGGAGATCACCCGAAAGGGTCCGGAGAAGAGCCTGGTGGTCGCAAACACCCCTACAGGGGGCCGTAACAATCGCGGCAAAATCACGGTCCGGCACCATGGGAGCGGGCATAAACGGGCCTATCGCTTGATTGACTTCAAGAGAGACAAGTGGAGTATCCCGGCCCGTGTGGCAGCCATCGAATATGATCCGAATCGCTCTGCGCGGATCGCATTGCTCCATTATAGCGATGGCGAAAAGCGTTATATCCTGGCTCCCGACGGCTTGGGCCCGGGGGATCGCGTGATGGCAGGTGCGGAGGCCGAGATCAGAGCTGGGAATGCCATCCCCTTAGCCCGTATTCCAGTAGGCACCTTGATCCATAACATTGAGTTAAAAAAGGGGAAGGGGGGACAACTGGTTCGCAGCGCCGGGTGTGCCGCCCAGCTCATGGCCAAGGAGGAGCACTATGTCCAGATCCGGCTCATGTCCGGTGAGGTCCGGCGGGTACACGCTGACTGCATGGCGACCATCGGTCAGATCGGCAATCTCGACCATGAAAATATGACGATCGGAAAGGCAGGAAGGTCCCGGTGGCTGGGACGACGACCTCATGTCCGGGGGGTGGCCATGAACCCAGTGGATCATCCGCATGGGGGTGGAGAAGGAAAATCCGGACAGGGCAATCCCCATCCCGTCTCCCCCTGGGGACAGCTGGCCAAGGGGTATAAGACCCGGCGAAGGAAGGATACAGGTAAATTCATTATTAAACGCAGAGAATGAATGCCCGGAATCTGCCCGCTTTAAGCGAGGCGCCATTTACGGGCCGGGGTGGGGGGGCATCGGAGGACCAAGAGGGGACAGATGTGAAATCTGTCCCCAGCCATTCCAACGGGTTCTCCATAATATTAGGGTTGAGGTAACATATGCCGCGTTCAGTTAAGAAGGGTCCGTTTGTGGACTCTAGCCTGATGCAGAAGCTTTCAGCCATGGAGGCTGATCGAGAGAGAAAGATCATCAAAACCTGGTCCAGGCGATCGACGATTATACCGGAAATGATCGGACATACCTTTGCGGTCCATAACGGTAAAAAGTTCATTCCGGTCTATATCACCGAAAATATGGTGGGCCATAAGCTTGGGGAATTCTCACCCACCCGGTTGTTTAAAGGGCACGGGGCGGCAAAGGCGGCAAAGGCGGCTCCACCGAAATAATGTTGCATAGCAATGATGTGTCATTGCGAGAAGCGCAGCGACGAAGCAATCCGTTACTTCCATTAGAGATTGCTTCGCGGAGTTTACCCTGAGCCCATCTGAGATTGCTTCGGTTGCCTTCGGCAACCTCGCAATGACAGGAGGCGAAGGGCTCGCAATGACAATCTAAAAGTATTAAGAGGAATCGATGGCGGAGGCAAAGGCAATATTGCGATATGTCCGTGTCGCGCCGCGCAAGGCCCGATTGGTCGTGGACCTCATTCGAGGCAAGCAGGTGGGAGAGGCTCTATCCGCTCTGAAATTTATTCCAAGGGGGGCTTCCAAGGTGGTAGAAAAGGTCCTTAAATCAGCAATCGCGAATGCCCAGCAGAAAGAAATCGGTGACGTGGATGATCTCTGGATCAGACGGGCGTATGTTGATGGTGGGCCCGTGTTGAAGCGGTTTCAGCCGGCTCCGCAAGGGAGAGCACACCCCATCAAGAAACGGACCAGTCATATTACGCTGGAGCTCTCGGTCAGAGAAACGAAAAAACAGGCAAAATCCAAAACAAGGAAGTGAGGCGATCCATGGGTCAGAAAGTTCATCCAGTGGGATTTCGCTTGGGATACGTCAAGACTTGGAGCTCCCGGTGGTTTGCCGTGAAGGATTATGCCCGTCTGCTGCATGAAGACCTCCGTATCCGGGCGTTGGTAAAGGAAAAGCTGTACCATTCGGGGGTGTCCAAGATCGAGATCGAGCGCTCCGGAAATCAGATCAAGATCTATATTTCTACAGCCAGGCCGGGGATTATCATAGGTAGAAAAGGAGCCGAAGTAGATAAATTAAAGGCAGAATTGGATGCCCTGACCAAGCGTCAGGTCCAAATCAATATTAAAGAGGTTCGAAAGCCGGAACTGGATGCCCAGTTGGTTGCTGAAAATATCGCGATGCAATTGGAAAAGAGAATTTCCTATCGGAGGGCGATGAAGAAGTCGGTAGCGGCCGCCATGCGTCTGGGTGCCCAGGGGATCAAGGTGCACTGTGCAGGACGGCTGGCCGGGGCAGAGATCGCCAGGAAAGAGTGGTACAGAGAAGGCAGGGTTCCCCTTCACACACTTCGGGCGGATATTGACTACGGTCTGGCCGAGTCCAAGACGACCTATGGACAGATTGGGGTGAAGGTTTGGATCTACAAAGGCGAACTTCTGCCACACATGGGTCAGGAGATGGGGATGAAGGAGGCTGGGCGGTAGGCCGAAGATTATGCTGAGTCCACGAAAAGTCAAATACCGTAAAATGCATAAAGGGCGTATGCATGGAAAGGCCTATCGGGGCAGCCTATTAGCCTTCGGAGAATTTGGTCTGAAGTCCGAGGGGCCTGGATGGATTACTGCCCGACAGCTTGAGGCGGCAAGGATTGCGATGACGCGGCATGTCAAGCGGGGAGGGAAGATCTGGCTGCGAGTCTTCCCTGACAAGCCGGTGACCAAAAAACCGGCCGAGACGCGTATGGGCAAGGGGAAGGGCAACCCCGAACTCTGGGTGGTGGTCGTCCGCCCGGGTCGAATACTTTATGAAATGGATGGGGTTTCCCGGGAGGTGGCCGAGGAGGCATTTCGTCTGGCCTCTCACAAGCTGCCGGTCCCGACCAAATTCATAGAGAGGGG
>DATECO010000060.1:0-5672 GCA_035286865.1 Nitrospiria bacterium
GGACGAGCCCTCAGGATATTCGACATTGAGCGCTCAGTCGAAACGCTCAGACTCGAAGAGATGGTGAGCGGTTCGGCTGAGCTCACCGTCGAAGCCCATGTCGAACCAGGCGCCGTCGAACGTGTCAAATCAATCGGATGACTTCTGATGATTAGACCGGTTGAAGAAACCCGCCCCAGAGGGGCGAGGATTCTTCCCGGCCTGCCGGCAGGCAGGGATTGCGCTCGCTGTGCGTGTTCTATTGGCGAGAGATCTATTTTTATTGAATAATCCCCTTGGATATATTAGACTGAAAGTGTCTTGAACCGGGCTGATCCTGAAAAGGAGTCACAGGACGTGTTTCATACAGCGGATCCAAAGGACATCAAAGAGGGTAAGATCACCGATATCTATTTTGCCCGTACGGTTGAGATTCTCAAAGCCAAGAAGGCAGATAAATGGGTCAAGGCAGAGTTTATCACCAAAAACCTGCCCTCCGGATGGACATGGGGCGTCCTGTCAGGTATTGAGGAATGTGTGGAACTCTTAAACAACCTCAAGGTCTCCGTCCGGGCGATGAAAGAGGGGACCATTTTTGAGCCCCTCCAACCTGTCCTGGAGTTGGAGGGGATGTATACCGAATTTGGACTGTACGAGACCGCTCTCCTGGGGCTGATCTGCCAGGCCTCAGGAATTGCCACCAAGGCAGCACGGTGTAAAAAACTTGCCGGAGAGCGTCTGGTGATCAGCTTTGGGGCCCGGCGCATGCATCCAATCCTGGCCCCGATGATAGAGCGAAGCGCCTACATCGGCGGTTGCGATGGAGTAGCGGTCGCTAAGAGCGCAGAATTAATCGGTGAGGAGCCGATGGGCACCATGCCTCATGCGCTGATTATCATCCTTGGGGATACGGTGGAGGCCCTCAAGGCCTTCCATGAAGTGATTGATCCCAAGATCAAGCGGGTGGCCCTGGTGGACACCTTCGGGGATGAGAAGTTTGAGTCGGTCCGTGCTGCAGAGGCCCTGGGCCGTGAACTCTATGCGGTGCGGCTGGATACGCCCGCGTCCCGCCGTGGAAATTTTCTGAGGATTCTACAGGAGGTACGTTGGGAGCTGGACCTGCGGGGTTATAAGAATGTTAAACTCTTCGTGAGTGGTGGAATTGATGAGGCCAGCATCCCCGGATTAAACACTTTAGTGGATGCTTATGGAATCGGGACCTCGATCAGCAATGCCCCGGTGATTGATTTTGCTATGGATATCGTGGAGGTAGAAGGAAGGCCCTTGGCCAAACGGGGCAAGCTGTCCGGATCCAAACGGGTCCTTCGGTGTCCCTCCTGTTATCGCTATGAATTGCTTCCCCTTAAGGACCGCAAGACCCCCTGTCCCGGCTTGACAGGTTCAGGGCGTCCCTGTGGAGCCACGTACGAGGATCTTTTAATCCCACTTATGAAAGAAGGGCGAATGTTCTCCAAGCTGCCACGTCCTAAGGCGATTAGGAGCTATGTGTTGCAGCAGATGCGGTTCTTTGAGGTGTTAACTTAAACCGATCGGTCTATCCATTCGGAGGTGGAATGAGATCCAAGGGAATGATCCTGAGTCATTTTATATTGGAGCAGCAAAGGTTCACATCTGGGGTAGACCATGAATTTATCGCACTCATGTCTCAGATCGGCTTGGTGGGTAAGATGATTGCCAAAGAGGTGGCACGCGCGGGCCTTGTGGACGTCCTAGGCCTGACGGGGGCAATCAATGTCCAGGGAGAGGCGGTTCAGAAACTGGATCAGTTTGCCAATGAGACCTTCATTCGGGTATTTGAAAACAGCGGATTGGTTTGTATGCTGGCATCGGAGGAGATGGAAAAGCCAGTCCAGCTTCTGGAGAAGAATTCCCGTGTGAAATATGTCCTGCTTTTCGACCCCTTGGATGGATCATCGAATATAGATGTGAACGGTACGATCGGCTCCATCTTTTCAATTCACCTGGCCAGAGATCCGGCCCATCCTGATCCATCCTCCGACATTCTCCGAAAGGGTGTCGATCAGATCGTGGCCGGATATCTGATGTACGGTCCCAGCACCCTCCTCGTCTTCTGCAGCGGAAGGGGGGTTCACGAATTTACACTGGATCCGCGCATTGGCGAGTTTCTCCTCTCCCGTGAAGAGATCCGGATTCCGCGTCGTGGCAAAACCTACAGTGTGAATCAGGGAAACTATCAGGACTGGATGCCCGAGACCCGGGCCTACATAGACTACCTCCAGGAGAAAGACCCAAAAGGCGGAAGACCTTACTCGTTGCGTTATGTCGGGACCCTTGTGGCAGATCTTCATCGGACACTCCTGGAGGGGGGGATATTCCTCTATCCAGCCAGTAAAAAGAATCCGGATGGAAAGCTGAGGCTTTTATATGAGGTGGCACCCATGGCCTTTTTGGTGGAAGGCGCAGGGGGAAAGGCCACGCAGGGAGTTGAACGCATCCTGGAGATTCAACCTTCATCGCTTCATCAACGTGTTCCCCTGGTGATCGGGAGTCCCGAGGATGTGGAGGTGGCTGCTCAATTCTATCAGGGGAAACACTAATCTGACGAAAGGAGTTAAACCATGCAAGATCGGATCCGTGAAATTCTCGCGTGGTATGGAAGTGACAATCCGGGTACAAAGACCAACCTGGCCAGAATTCTTAATCACGGCAAACTCGGGGGAACTGGGAAATTAGTCATCCTACCCGTGGATCAGGGTTTTGAGCATGGCCCCGCCAGAAGCTTTGCCCCAAATCCACCCGGATACAATCCATATTACCACTTTGAGCTGGCCCTGGAGGCCGGGTGTAACGCCTATGCGGCTCCCCTTGGATTTCTTGAGGCTGCGGCGGCTGAGTTTGCCGGGAAGATTCCACTTATCCTGAAACTCAACAATCATGACGTTCTTCACGAGGACAAGGACCCTATTTCTTCCGTTACGGCCAGTGTTCGGGATGCCCTAAGGCTCGGCTGCTGCGGGGTGGGTTTCACCATCTATCCGGGTTCCTCGGCGTGCAAGGAGATGTATGAGCAACTCCGGGAGATCGCGAGCGAGACCAAGAGCTGCGGTCTGGTGATGGTCGTATGGTCTTATCCCCGGGGATCCGGCCTGAGCAAGGAGGGGGAAACCGCCATCGATATAGTGGCTTACGCTGCACAAATTGCCGCCCAGATGGGGGCGCACCTGATTAAAGTGAAACTGCCTTCGGCACACATTGAGCAGCCGGCCGCTAAAAAGGTGTATGAGTCCCACAACATCCCGATCAAGACGCTGGCCGAGCGGGTTAGGCATGTGGTTCAGAGCGCCTTTGATGGGCGAAGGATTGTGATCTTTTCAGGGGGTGCAAAGGAGGAGGACAAGACGTTTTTCGAGGAGGTGCGCGCAATACGTGAAGGAGGCGGTTTCGGTTCCATTATCGGCCGAAACTCGTTCCAGCGGAAGAAGTCAGAGGCCCTGGAGTTCCTCGGCACCATTATGAAGATTTATTCCGGGCAGATATCCTGAAGGATGAACGAATCGCGGGTTAGGAAAAACTGGGCATAATCAATTGAGGCTCGGATTTTTCCTCAAAAAAATATCCACACTGAAAATTAACATCCGCCAGATCGCGTTCATCGATGGGAAAGGCCGTACAGGGTTTTGGGCGGTCGTTATAGATTGTGCAGCGGGGATTTTCCTCGGATCCTCCCAGAAAGGGACATCTAAAGAGGAGTTTGCAGCACTTCCCGCACTGATAGCATTCGCCAGATCGCAATTTCACCTGTTCTTGAACATAATCCTGTGCTGAGGTGCAGAGGATCATACGCCTCACCTTGTTGGTCAACTTTTGGAGAAGGTGGGTAGAATCACTCTTTTTTAGATTTCCGAAGTACATGTTCTCTACGTCCTTTCCGAAAAAGGGATGAAGCCATGGCCCGATCGGGCTAAAACCTCGAAATTATTACCACAAAACAAATAAACGTGCAAGAGAAATTTTGAGTGGTGCGAATCTGGGCGAGGATCAGACTCGTGAGGCATGATGAAGAAGCCAGCCTTAACAAGCGGGCCTGCCTACCGCCCGCCTGCCCCAGCCTGGCCGGCACCTGCCCGTCCGGGAGGCGGGGGCAGGGGACGGGCAGGGACAGCCAGGGACTACACCCTCTATACGGGTTCATTGTTTGGGAAAAACTTTTACTTGAAAAAAAATCCAGGTTGTTATAAGAATATGACGATGAGGGCTATAACGAAAGATGGATAATGAGGGCCTTTTCAAAGGGCAGCCAGATACCTACCGAAAAGAAATCTGGGCGGTAGGGGGAGGCAAAGGCGGTACCGGGAAGACCTTTTTGACTGCTAATTTGGGACTCTGCCTTACCAAGCTTGGCAAGCGGGTCCTCCTGGTAGATGCCGACCTGGGGTGTGCCAATCTACATACAGCTTTAGGCATAGCACCGCCTTCGGCTACGCTTTCGGATTGCATCAGGGGAAAGGCCCGTTCCATCAAGGATGTATTGATTGAAACTGGTATCCCCAACCTGAGCCTGATCTCCGGGGCCCAGGACTTCCTTGAGATTGCTAATCCCAAGTACACCGAGAAGATGCGTTTGATCAGACAAATTCAGGAACTCGATTTTGACCACATCATCCTGGACCTTGGAGCAGGAACTTCGTTTAATATTCTTGACTTCTTCCTGATCTCGGATCATGGAATCCTGGCGGTGATCCCGGAACCCACCTGCATCGAGAATGTCTATCGTTTTATTAAGAGTGCCTTTTACCGGAGGTTTAAAAGGGTGGTGAAAGACCCGCAGATTCGGGAAATCATTACCCTGGCCATGGATCAGAAAAATCAACTGGCGATCCGAACCCCCCATGACCTTATTGATCAAGTGTCGTTAATCAATCCAAGCGTGGGAGGCCGGCTCAAAGAGGCAATGTACCGCTTTACCCCCAAACTGATTGTCAATCAGGTACGAACTAAAGACGATATTGCGCTGGGCTTCTCCATGCGGAGTTCTTGTTCGAAATATTTTGGTATTCAGGTGGAGTACCCGGGGTACATTGAATATGATGACTCTGTCTGGCAGTCTACCAAAAAAAAGCGTGCCCTGCTTCTGGAATTTCCCTATTCGCTGTCGGCCAGGTGTCTTGAAAGGGTGACCTATAACCTGCTTAAACAGGAACAGCTCAATTTCGACCTCGTGATCCGTTAATGAAACATTTTCTCGATGAGAATTACTACGAACTGCTTGAACTTTCCCAACGTGCCACCCCGGACCAGATCCAGAGAGCCTATGAACACGCCAAAAAGACCTTTTCCGAAGATTCCCTCGCGGCTTATTCACTCTTCACCCGGGAGGATCGTCAGCAACTCCTCGAGAGGATCGAACAAGCCTTTCGAGTACTGATGGATGAGTCCTCTCGTAGGCAGTATGACGAGGAAATTGCCCTGTCTAGAAATCTTGGCAACTCCGACAAGGTCATGTCGAGCAAATTTGCGGATCCTTCCAACTTCCTGACCGCCTTGCCTGAACCTCTGACAGGAAAGGAATTAAAGAATATCCGCGAGCGCCTTGGAATCTCTCTCCAGGATATTGCCTTACGGACTCGAATTCACCTCCCGTACCTTCAGTTTATTGAAGAGGACCGTTTTGAAAAACTTCCCCATGAGGTCTATTTGCGTGCGTATCTGGC